>CAMWPE010000207.1 GCA_947176055.1 uncultured Desulfovibrio sp. | reverse complement strand
ATATACGTCTTACAGGCATGGGGAGTTACGCCATTTCGGTCTGGGGGAATCTCGCTATCTCCGAAAACGGAGACACGCGACTTGGGGATATTAGCGTGGGAGGAGAGACGATAATTTCCGGCGGTTCCGTTCAGGCTCGACAATTTAAAGCGACGGGAAACGCCGTTTTTAACAATACTGAATTGACGCTTCTTGGGACGGGAGAAAGGGGCAGTTCCTTTGGTGACGATCTTACGATAACAGCCAATACAAAAAGTTCTCTTGGCGACGCGACCGTGGCCGGAAACATGAGCGCGACCGGCGGCGCGCTTACAGCCGGAGTATTGAGGGCGAATAAAAACGCCAACTTTACGGGAGTCGAGCTGGAGCTGGGCGGATCGATGTCAACGCCTTCGGAAATAGGGGGCGATTTGAGTTTTGTCTCCAATAAATCCGCGAAACTGGGCGCCATAACCATAAACGGCGGCCTGACCGCTGACAGCGGCGATTTGACCGCGACCAGTCTTAAGGTCGATAAGGACGCGAATTTCGACGGCGTTCGGCTCGCGCTTAATGGGGTGGCGGATAATCCGGACAAGATAGGAGGAAATTTAATCCTTTCCGGCGACAGCGTCGCGACGACGGGTTCTCTGGAAGTTGGCGGAGAGTTGCGAGCCGGAGGAGGGTCATTCAAATCGGCGCGCCTTAAAACCGGTTCCGGCGCGGATTTTACGGGAGTCGATCTCGCTCTGAATGGGACGGAGGCGAATCCGGATTTGATAGGGGGAGATTTTAATCTTGCCAAAAACGCGAAGGCGAATCTTTCTTATATTGAAATAGGCGGCAAAGCGACGGTAGACGGAGGAGATTTTACGGCGAAAAAACTCTCCGCGGGCGCGGCGGATTTCTCGAATACGAAAAGCGACGTTTCAAGTCTGGACATTAAGGGCGTCGCCGAGTTCGCGGGCGGAAGTTTTAGCGCGGATAACGCGAAAACCGGGAGCGCGATTTTTCGCGAGGGAATTATCGCGTCCCTGAAAAACATGATGCTTGTCGATTCCGGCGGAACGATCAACGTTGGCGACGCCATGGACACAGAAGGCGGAACCACCGTTAAGATTGACGCGTTAAATCTGGCTGGCGGAACTTTGAAAATTGGGAATATTGACGTCGGGCCAGCGTTAGTCGCGGTAAATGGATTCGCGAAAGGCGACGGAAGCGCGGACATCATTAATGGCCATATCGCGGTCGGAGCCAATGGGCGGCTGGCGTTGGGGACCAAGGACGGATCCTGGATCCCCGCGAATCTGGCCGAGGCTCGAGCGACGCTCGCCCTCGCCCAACCGACGCGGCTCGCGGCGGGGACTGGCATGCATGTTACGGGAACGGGCGCGCCCGCGCCTGTCGGCGGACGTATTAATTTCGACGCCGATTCCCTTTTTATCATCGATGGCGCCAACGCCAGAACATATTATACGGGTGAATGGGTAAAATCGGCTCTTCTTGACTCGTCAAAGGGCGCGGTTGGCGCGTTAAGTTCCGAGTCGTCCCATACCGCTGTCGTAGCCGACGGAGCCAGGCTTTATATCAAAAATCCTGTTCCCAATACGGTGATAGTCGCGCTGGGACAGAATATAAAGACTGTTTACGCCAACTCCGCGACCCGGAACAGGGCGACCACCGGCGCGGCCTGGACAGGCGCCAATCTCGATTACGACAATAAGGACACTGTTAAAATCGAGCGTTTGGACGGAGAATACGCCGGTCAATTCAGCGTGTTGCCCCGCGATACAACGCCAACGGATCCCGGGCAACCGGACAATCCTGATCAGCCCTCAACTCCATCGACCCCGGAAAATCCGGATCAGCCCTCCCCGACGCCGGATAATCCGTCGGATCCGGCAAATCCGGACAATCCATCCAATAATCCCTCGTCTCCGGACGCTCCCGCCGTCGCGCCATCGAAGCCGGCGAACACTACCCATCCCGCCGCGGATCCGGGTATCCATGATGTGATCGATCATGAATCCGGCAAAGGCAATATAGGCGATAAGCCCGAACATCTAGTATGGCATCATGGCGCGGGTTTCATCTCCCATACGATCGCCAACGAGAATCCGCGCGAGGCTACGCGGCTGGTGGAGGGAGCGGCCAGAATAGCCGTTATTGGCGCCGTACCGCAAATGACATTATTGGGCAACGAAGCCGCGAGCTCGGCTTCGGAACGACGCGTAGGAATAGAAAATATGATCTGGCGCGACGACGATTTTCATGCCCGCTCCGTTTCTCTCTGGGCCGTACCCTTGTATAGGGCAACCGGCGCGTGGGATATGGAGGCTGGAAATCTGGATTACGATTATCACGGAGGAATCGGAGGAGTCGCGTTGGGCGGCGACATTACATTTGATGATCTGATCCGGGCCGGACTGGCGTTCCATATTGGCGGAGGCTACGCCAAAAGCGAAGGGGAACTGTCCGAAACCACGAATAATATGAACTTTTGGGGGGTTGGCGCTTACGCCGGTTGGATCAGAGATAATTTCGCCGTATCCGCGGACGTAAACTTTACCTCAACCTATAATAAATTGAAGCAGGACGTTTCCTCTTTGCCTGGTTGGGGCGAACTCAAGGGCGACGCGCGGGCTTACGCTTTGAGCGCCGGAATGAAATTCGAATACAAGTTTGAGACCGATTTAGCGGATATTATTCCCCACGCCGGTTTCAAATATCACTATATCCATGTGTACGATTACGATATCAATCACCGGGGTTCGACCATCATGTCCGGCGAAGCCTTCGAACAAAATATCTGGACATTCCCTATCGGTATAAAATTCGCAAAAAACCTGGAGCTCGAAAATGGATGGACGCTTCGACCTTCGCTAGATCTGCGAGCGATTCCCGCGGCGGGCGATATTGACGCGAAAACGTCAATCCGTTTTACGGAAACAAGCCGCGACATCGATTTAAAAACAAAAACTATGGACTATATCGTCTGGGGCGGAGCGATCGGGCTGGAAGCGACGTTTGGCAATTTGGCTCTCGGTATCAATTATAGTCTGGATGCCGGGGCGCAAAGCGTCGCAAATTCTGTCTTCGGCGTTGTTAGGTACGAGTTTTAAAAGGCGATATGACTGGAAATATTGAAAAATTATAATCAGTTGCGCTGGCGCGGACCCGGGGCCAGACTCGCGGGGCGCGATTCGCGGAACCGAAGAATTGATCAAATTTTATAGCTCAGGTTGTATATAGTATATCCTCTGGAAATTTTCCGTATGACGCCGCGTATAAGGCCTTTTTCAGCGATTAGGATATGGTTGAAGCCTTTTGCGGGATTTTGTTCCCAAGGAGTTAATCGGCGAATTTGATCTCCGTACTCTCGAGTCCCGCGCGGGAGAATACACGACCCTTAATCTTCAAACCCGACAGGACGATATTGTCTGGCGCGTCAGGTTTAAAGACGTCTGGTGTTATGTTTATATTATCCTCGAATACCAGAACCATCCCGATCCGTGGATGGGATTAAGGATATTGACCTATACCGCATTGCTTTGGGAAGAACTCGTTAAAAAGGGGGAAATTAAAACAGGCGAACGATTGCCGCCTATTTTCCCATGGTTCTTAACAATGGCGAAACGCCATGGACAGCGTCGGAGAAAGTCGGCGATTTGCTAGTCACCTGTCCCGAGCCATTAAGAAAATTTCAGCCGGAGCAAAAATATTTTTTATGGGACGAAACCAGGCTCTCGCCATTATTGCTGGAAAACGCTAAAGGCGAATCGGCGTTTATCTTCAGATTCGAACAGGCGAGCGGCGGCGAGGAGGTAATCGGGAGCTTTCGCGATTTTAAACGCGCCCTTTCCGGCAAGAGGAAAACTTTTCTGGAGCGCGCGGTTATCGCCTGACTAAATCGTCCGGTAATCAAATGCGTAGGAAAAATCAAGTTTCCTACTTGAAACAATTATCTTGCGCCGCGCTCCCGGATATAAAAGAACTTATTAATCCTCGCTCGACTAAATTGCCGTTGTTTCAGTTGAGACATTCCGCCCAAAAGATAGGAGCTTCTTGAAAGATTACGGCAATGACTTCTATAATATTATAAAAAAGGGACTCCCGGTCTTCGCCGAAAGTCCCTTAATTTTTTCTCTCTGGTCGGGATGAAAGGATTTGAACCTTCGACCCCTTGAACCCCATTCAAGTACGCTAGCCAGACTGCGCTACATCCCGACAACGAGAATTTATAGTATTTTTTTTCCTTTAGTCAAGCGCGAAAGAGCGGCCGGACGGGAATTAATCGCAAGCCAGCTGAATGCGCTCGAAGCCGACGACGGAGATTTTATCGCCGGTGGATTTTT
>CAMWPE010000206.1 GCA_947176055.1 uncultured Desulfovibrio sp. | reverse complement strand
CTTCCTCGCCAATGATACTGCGCGTAATCGCGCGGGAAAGTAGGAAGCTGCCAACTCTTATCAAAAGCGTCCATTGCGGACGCTTTTCTGGTTTAAGTCGCTCTTCCCCCTGCTTCCAGCTCGCTTTGACGCTTGACCCAGTTAGCTATTAAGTATATTATCATTACCCGATTAAATTTAGCGCCAGTAAAAGGGAGCGAAATAAAATATGGATAACGACGATCTGCCGCAGGTTAATCTAACCAAACTAATTACCTTTCCCGCGCCCTGGGCCAGCGTAGACGAAGGCAAAGTATATGTAACCGACGATTTCATTCTGGTTATGCAAAAGGCTCCAAAAACAGTCGTCGAAGAAGCTTTCAACTGGAAAGGGAAGGAATGTCCCATCGATAACAGAATTTATTATCTCTATTCCATGCTGGTTTTTTATCGCCTGGATAAACGACCTTATCTTTCGACCGCGTCGCCGGTTATGGCGATTTCGCTCGAATACTCCGATCAATCGGATTTGCTCGAAATTCTTCCGGACGACGACGAGTATAAAAAAGATCTTCTCAAAAGAAACGGAATGTCCGAATTGATGTTCTGCGCCTTTACCGCGAAAAAACGCTATAATTACGGGATATATAGAGGCAAACTGGATCGCGAAACCTTAAACTGTCTGTTTTTTGACAAACTGGGCGAGATTATCCGCAAAGAAATTATTCCCGAAAAGATTGGAGCGATTAAAGACGCCTTTGGCCACCCCAAAACAGGTCTTCCCTCCCGGGAGCAACTCGCGCGATATTACCGGGATAATTAAAATTTACTATCTTCCGCTTGCGGGCGCGCGAAAGATCCTTTTTGCCATGAATAGAATTCTCTTATTCCAGTTATGCGGATTCGCGTTAGTCGCGCCGGAAAAAGCGATTGGCAAATCCGGAGCCGAACATATAAAAAGCGACCTGGAACGGATAATTTTCGGCTTCCCCCTACGGTAGGCGTCGCGGCTCTTTCTTCGGTCGGGAAAACGATAACAATCAATAATTACGAAAAATATCCTTTATTAAGCGTGTTTAAATTTCATCCGGCCCTCGCTATGGCCAACGAGTTGGCGAAAACGGAATCGTCGCTATGCGCGCCTGTTTATATCAATAAATACGATCTTTCGCCGGATACATATAGCCCTTTGCGCGATCACAACCCCGAAGGAAACTCTATCCTCCCTGTCGCGGAGCTTCCGCGTTACACTTTGCAATTATCCGACAATAACGCCTGCGATACATTATTCAAGTATATCGTCTCTCCGTCCGATACGGATAAATTTGTTCGCTCGCTTAGCGTAGCTGATTTCTCAATTTCGCGGACCGAAGACGACGCGCATAAAAATCTGGACGATTGCTACGCGAACTGAACCATACCTCTCGCGACGGCCAGACTTCCGTAAAAATTCGTTTCGGAGGTTCCAGTTCCGAGCCTTTACGGCGACGCGATAAAACAATTGATGATCGGATGCGGAACTGGATCGGGAAGATTGAAAAAATATCCGCCGGCTAATAATCTGCTCATTGGCCATAAAACCGGCGCAAGCGACAAAAATTCCCGCGGCGAAATCATCGGCGCGAACGATTGCGGTTTTGTAATTCTTTCGCCATCTTATTGGTATGTGAGCGCTGTTTTCATAAAAAATTCGCGCGCTCCCCTCGAAGAATGCGAAGAGATGATCGCGTAACTTTCGCGCCTTGCGCGCGAGTCTATGATCGATAACGCGGCGCAAGGAGAGCGTCCAACAATTGGCGAGAGCTAACCGCCCGCAAACTCCGCTAACCTTTCTCGCGCGATGATCCACGCGATAAAAGTAATTTTTATTATTCCCTCCGTCCTTTTGGATAATCTGTTATTCAATCAGTCTCAATCGCCCGAATAAGGCATTTTTTTGGCTGGATTTTTTCTTGCGTCGACGCGCCTGGAAATCTACATCTTATGGATAGTCAGGATATTCGGAGACGATCCGCAAGCGCGGGAATCGCGTTCAACCGGCTTTCCGCCAAGATTTACTTGCCTAAAATCGTTCTGGGACCGACGCCCTTACTTTCGCGTCCTGAGGAATAGATACGGGCCGCGAATTTGAATTTAAGCGAATCCGGCTGACAAGAACTGGAAAGCGCTCTGACGATGGTTGAAATTTTTGACGATCGCTATCCGGTCGATCAGCAAAAGCGGGTTCAAAAAAGTTAAGAACTGGCGCGAAGCGAATAATTCTCTATACCGGAGGTTAATAAAATGCGGGATACCATGAAAGCCGCCGTCCTTGTCGGACCTTCGCGAATTGAAGTTAAAGAGGTCGCGACGCCTAAAATATCGCCGGGCGATATTTTAATCAAAGTGTCCGCCTGCGGCGTTTGCGGAAGCGATATTCATATGTGGAAGGAGGGAAAAGGCTGGAGTCAAACCCCTATTCCAGATTTCCGTATGGGGCATGAATTTTGCGGCAAGGTCGTCGATCCCGGGGACAGCGATTTTAAAGTTGGCGAGCGCGTTGTTTTCTGGGCAAATCTCTACTGCGGCCAATGCGATATGTGTCGCGTCGGCAAGGAGCATCTCTGCCGGGAAGTTCATGGACAAAATTATATCGGGTTTGTGCGCGACGGCGGGTACGCCGAATATTTCGCTGGTCCGGCGAAAAACGCCTACAGATTGCCCGATTCGGTATCCGATATTGACGCGGCTCTTATTGACCCATTAATGGTCGCGTATCACGCTGTAAAAAATTCGGATATGAAATTGCATGACAAGATTTTGGTGGTTGGAAGCGGCATTATCGCCCAGCTTATGGGAGGCCTTATACAAAGGGCCGGCGCGTCTTTGCTGGCAATGTCGAAAATTAACGACAACCAAATGGACAAAGCCAGGGAATTGGCCAACTTTGACGTCTATCTTGACGGAACTGATCCGGACAGAATTAAAAAATACAATGATGTTAGCGGGGGAGGATTTGACGTAGTATTCGAAGCCGTGGGCAACGAACAGTCCATTCAAACCTGCCTTGACTCTGTCAGACCGGGAGGTCAAATAGTCGCCATAGGAAATTCGGCGACCCCGGCGATACCCTTTAGTCTGAACACGCTCGTCCTGAATGAAATAAGATTTGTTGGCAGCGTTTCTTGTTCCCGCGAGGAGTTTAAAGAAACTATCGATCAAATCGCGAGCGGCTTCGTCAAACCGGAAAAATATGTGACGGATATTATTGGTCTGGATGGATTGCAAGCCGCTATGGAAAAACAGGTTTCGCCGACGGCGAAAATGTTGAAGACCGTCGTCATCCCATAGGGTAAAAGGTATAAATAAATTCAAGGGCGCCGGGATGGAAAATTAATCGTTTTTACAAAACATCGATCTTTTAAAAACGCCGCCCCCGTATCGGGGGCGGTTTATTTTATCCCTGAATGGTCGAGGAATTTTGATTATAAGCTTTGGCCACGCATTTCCATTCCCCATTCATTTTCAACAAAAGAAGGATATCCGTAAAATCAATCCTGCCTCCCCAGCCTTCCTCGAGGACGCGAACCACCGCCAGGCTCTCCTCGACGAGTATTACGTCAATTCTCGCTTTGAAGTTGTCCCCGCCGGGAACGGTGTCCACATTGCGATAAAATTGTTCGATGGAACCATGCTCCAGTTTGCCATCCAGGTAGCCAAACAATACGGCTTCGTCAATAAACAGCTCTTTCGCGTATTTGCTGTTCCCTTCGGCCACGCTTTTTACGAACTTCTCGGCCGCTTTGGCTACGGCGTCGTATTCGGCCAATTGATCCCGCATAAATCCTCCCTATAATTTTTTATCCCGTCGCGCCGGCAAATTACAGCCATCTTTCAGCATGCGCGCTGGTATGTGCGGGGGCTGCGAGTTCCTCGCGAGCCCGTCGCGGAGCAATTATTAGCGATCCTTATAAAAATATCAAGTCTAGGTCTGCATCTTGAAAAAGCGTTTTAAAAGTATATCGGGAAAATTTATCGGTTCGTGGCGCAAACGAGATAATGCTCGCGCGATGATCCGCCCGCGGAAAACGCCCGAAAATGTTCGCGGCCGCCGTTCTGGACACGAAGGGCCGGGCGCATTATATAAACAAAACGTTTGTTAAAAAATACGGGATAACAGCGATCAGCTTTAAAATTAATAAAGGAAAAGAGGAGGGTAAACTCCATGAGCGATAAAAGCGAATCTAAAAAATCCGGCAAAGTATCTCGCCGCAAAATTATTTCAGCGGCCGCGGCGTTCGCGGCGTTGGGAATCGGCGGCGCGGGCGCCTATAGCTACTTTTCAGCTCCCGTGGCTCTTAAAGGTGATTCCTTCGCGCCAAAGGGGGACGGCGG
>CAMWPE010000205.1 GCA_947176055.1 uncultured Desulfovibrio sp. | reverse complement strand
GGGTTACGGCTTCGTTTTCCGGAAGATCCGCGGCCTCCGGATGAGCCGCCAGAATCTCCGCCGCGAGATCGCCTATATAGGAGCCTTTGTAGCCGTCTTCGGGAGCGGGAGCGGTTTTGCCGGCCAGTTTAGCGAGTTCGGAATAAATGGAGGCTCCGAGCAGGCGCATCTGCAATCCGGCGTCATTAAGATAATATTCGGTATCGACATCGTAGCCCGCCGCGCGGAGAAGTCTGGCTATACTGTCGCCGATGGCCGCGCCCCTGCCGTGACCCACGTGCAAAGGTCCCGTGGGATTGGCGGAAACGTACTCCACCTGGGCTTTGACGCCCGCGCCAGCGTCCGAATGGCCGTAGGCGTCTTTTTTGTCTTCTGTTTCCAGGATAACCGAGCGCCAATATTCCGGTTTAAAAGTAAGATTGCAGAAACCGGGACCGGCGGCTTCCGCCTTTTCAATTTCCGGAACGGTCGCCAGTTTTTCCGCCAGCGTCCTGGCCAGATCGCGGGGAGCGCGGCCCGCTCCCGAAGCCGCGAGGAGCGCGGCGTTGGACGCCAGATCGCCATGGGCCGGATTTTTCGTTTCCCCGATCGATGCCTTTTCCGGCCAGGGTAAATCCATCTGGGCGAAAGCCTCGCGCAGGGCCCGCGCCGCGACGCTTTTTGGACGCATTATGTTTCCTTGTTGGCTATAGGGCGTAATTGAGAACGCCGGAAAGGGAATTAATGAGATCGACGCGCAAATCGTCGCACTGGCTGGCCAGACCGGCGAGGCTGGGCCCGATCATTTTGCCCAGCACCGCGCGCGGGCTTATTTCCATCCACCAGCGTATTCCGGCCAGATAAAGATTCCGGATGAGATTAGCCCAGTACACGGGAGAAATCATCTGCCGCCAGACGCTCTTTTTGGCCTCCTCGCCGGTGAGAACCGGTTTCGCGTCGACATTAGCGTACACGGGAAATTTGGGATCTTTCCATACTGTTTTTTCGAAGAGGGGCTGAAGCTGGGCGTTGGCCTCGGCCATAAGCGGGCTGTGAAAGGCGCCGCTAACTTGCAATGGCACCCCTACGCCCCTGGCCGACTTAACCCGCTGGATCATTTCGCGCACAGCGTTTTTATGACCGCTCACCACGATCTGCCGGGGGGTGTTGAAATTGGCCGCTATAAGCGTCTCGCCGGTGTCCGCGGCTACTTCGCCCACCATTTTTTCCACTGTTTCTTCGTCCAGCCGGATAATGGCGGCCATGGCTCCGTTCCCTTCCGGATCCGCTTCGGCCATGAGCTTGCCGCGCAGGGACGTTATTTCGAGGGCGCTTTTGGGAGAAATCGCGCCCGCCGCCGCCAGCGCCGCGAACTCGCCAAGGCTATGTCCCGCGCACGCCGAAGGTCTGACGTCGTATTTTTTGGAGAGCGCGTTCCATAGATTGAGATTGGCGACGGTCAGGGCCGGTTGCAGACAGCGGGTGTCGTTCATTTCCGTTTCCGTCCCGGACCAGTAAATTTCGCGCAACGGCAAACCGCTGATTTTTTCGGCTTCGATCCAGTAATCCATAGCTTCTTTGTCGGCCTCCGCCAGATCCCGGCCCATGCCTTTTTCCTGGCACCCCTGGCCGGAAAAGAGGATCGCGGGGCGATCCAGTATGGAGTTGGCTATTTCCTGGGCCGGATCCCTCGAGTCCAGCAGGCAGCTCGCGTTTGACGACATATATCCTCCTGAATGGGAGCGCGTTCGTTCCCCGTTTTTTTTACTTTAACCCAATGGGTTTTGGCAAGAATGTATTTTCGCGACGCTCCGGTCGCGCGGCCGGACTCGCGAAACGTTGACCGCCCGTCAAGCGTCTAAAACCGGACAAAACCGTTTAATATGCAAAAATTATGCGCCCGCTCTTCGACCCCCGCGCTCGCCTTGCCCATCGTCGATAATTTTGCCAGAATAGACGGTCGCGGCTAAAATTAATAAGGAGAAACATATGCTGAATCCGGCCAAATGCATTCTTTTCAGCGGCGGGGCGCCCGGCGCGGAACAATTTTTTGGCTCCCTCGCCGAGAGCTGGGGCATAGAGGAAGTGAACTACAGTTTCGAAGGCCATCAAATCGAAAGAAATCGCGGCGTTCGCGTCCTGACGAACGAAGAGCTTATGCTCAAGGACGTGAGCCTGTCCTATGTTTCGCGACTGATGCGCAGGGATTATTCCCGCGGTCCCATTTTCCGCAAGGTGCTCCAGTCCATCTGCTGGCAAATCAGCAGCGGTCATCAAGTCATTATCGTAGGCTCCATCCAGCCCGACAATACCGTCAAGGGGGGCACCGGCTGGGGCGCCGAGTTCGCTAAAATCTGCAACAAGCCCCTGCTGGTGTTCGATCAGCCCAGGGGTTCCTGGTACGCCTGGGAAAACGACGTGTGGGTCGAAAAACGCGATCCGGTCATCGATCACGAAAGGTTCGCCGCCACCGGCACGCGATTCCTCGAGGACAACAGCCGCGTCGCTATCCAGGATCTCTTCGCCCGCTCATTCAAGCGCGAGGCCTGAATGCCGTTTTTCGATGACAAGGAAAAAAGGATTCTCGCCATAGCCCAGGACAACCTGCCACTTACGCTTACTCCATTCGCGGATATGGCGCGGGAATGCGGCGCGACGGAGGATGAAACGCTCAAGCTCCTGGCCAGCCTCAAGGCGGAGGGGGTGATCCGGCGATTCGGCGCCAGCGTCCGGCACCAGAGGGCCGGCTGGGCCCATAACGAAATGGTCGCCTGGAAAGCCCTGGAAATGGAAGCGGAAATCGCCGGAGGCATGCTCGCGGACAATCCTCGCGTTTCGCACGCCTATTACCGGCCGTCGTCGGCGCCGGACTGGCCCTACGAGTTTTACACCATGGTTCACGGACGCGACGAGGCCGACTGCGAGCGAGTCATCCAAGAGCTCGCGGAAAAATGGCCCCTCAAGGAATACGCGCGGTTGCGGAGTCTGCGGGAATTGAAAAAAACATCCATGCGGTACTTCGAAGGCCGCGGGGACAAAGCGCGCGCATAGGAGGAAGGATGGAAGACAGATCTTGCGAGCTGTTCCGGAAAGCATGCGAAATTATTCCCGGCGGCGTCAACAGTCCCGTGAGGGCTTGTCGCAATGTGGACTCGATGCCCCTTTTTATCTCCTCCGCGACAGGTTGTCATCTGTTTGACGCGGACGGCAGGGAATATATTGATTATGTGTTGTCGTGGGGCCCCATGATTCTGGGTCACACCTGGCCATCGGTGACAGCCGCCCTGAAGGACGCCGTTCCCAAAGGCACAAGCTACGGCGCCCCCTGCGCCGCCGAGGTCGAACTCGCCTCCCTGATAGTCGAGGCGGTAAGCGGAGTCGAAATGGTCCGCATGGTCAATTCCGGCACGGAGGCGACAATGAGCGCCTTGCGCCTTGCCAGGGCCGTTACCGGCAGGGATGGAGTAGTCAAATTCATTGGTTGCTACCATGGGCACGCGGATCCATTCCTCGCGGCCGCCGGCTCCGGCGTCGCCACTCATTCCATTCCCGGGACGCCCGGCGTGCCAGAAACGGTAACCCGCGACACTCTCCTCGCTCCCTATAACGATCTCGACGCGGTCAGTCGCCTCTTCGCCGAAAACGGCGATAGAATCGCCGCGATCATAGTCGAGCCGGCGGCGGCCAATATGGGCCTCGTCCTGCCCGCTCCCGGCTTTTTGCGGGGCTTGCGACGCCTCGCCAGCGAGCATGGCAGTCTCCTGATCTTCGACGAGGTAATAACCGGTTTCCGTCTGGCTTACGGGGGAGCGCAAGGCAGATTCGGCATCGAGCCCGATCTTACCACTATGGGAAAGATCATCGGCGGCGGTCTGCCCGTGGGTTGCTTTGGCGGAAAACGCGTATATATGGAGCGTGTCGCTCCCCAGGGACCTGTTTATCAGGCCGGCACCCTCTCCGGCAACCCCCTCGCCATGGCCGCCGGCATAGCTACCCTGAAGCAGCTCAAAACCATGAATTATTCGGGGCTGGAAAACCGGACGGCGGCATTCGCCCGCTCCCTGGAGGAGATCCTCGCGGCCAAAGGCGTTCCCGTCAGCGTTCCCTCCATAGCCTCCATGTTCTGCGTTTTCTTCAGCGAGGAAGCGCCCTCGAATTTCGATCAAGCCAAAGCGGCCGATCAGAAACTTTTCGCTTCCTTCTATCGGCGGATGCGGGAACAGGGAATTTATCTCGCGCCATCCGGCTTCGAAACCGGCATGGTCAGTTTCGTCCATTCGGAAGAAGATTTTGACAGGACTCTGGACGCGGCGTCGAAGGTCGTGTTCTGAACAAAAAGCTCGACGTGTTCGCGTTCGGAAGAGCCGGAGCGGACCTGGGGG
>CAMWPE010000204.1 GCA_947176055.1 uncultured Desulfovibrio sp. | reverse complement strand
AGCTTCCGAACTGGATGGGCGCGTCGATGGTCGTGCGCAGGCCTCCCTGCCTGTGTCCCTGGGTTTTGACATCGATCAGCTTCAAAAACTGGTCGGCTATCCCGCCGCCGAAGATCGGAATCTTCATTGAATAAAAATCCGTCAGGGACGAGATCATCAGGGCTGTAAAATCCTCCGGCTCTTCGCCGGGGGACAGGCCGCGAATGAGCGCCAGGGCCAGACCAAAGCAGATTCCCGGGGCAAGATATTCGTTGAGGTGAAAGCGGATCATGTCCTTTGCGGAAACAAGGCCTTTTTCGCGGGCTATGGCCATCTGCCTGGACCTTTGCGCGAACAGGGTTATCGCGGAAGCGAAGCCGTTGACCAATCTGGCCGCGTTGTTCACCCGCAAAAAGGCCGACCGCGAGCTGGCGTCAAAGTCCGGATTCGAGGCCTTGACCATATTGTCCGCGTATCTGACCGCCTCCTTATGCTCGATCGAATCGATATCAAAGAGAGCTCCCCGCTTGCGGTTGTAAAAGCCGCGATGGGTCAGCTCCTTGATCTTTTGCTGGTAGGCCGCGGCCCAGACGGCTCCCGTGGCCATGGCGTCGACCAGGATGATCGGACTCATGCCCAGTTCCACAAAATCGTTCCAGCCTAGCTCATGGCCGGCGATCTCTATGGACGCGGATTTTTTGAAGGACAATTTTTCGATGGATTTTTGCAGATCCTGATCGAGATTGTACATACGGCTTTTCATATAGGGAGACACCGCGTGGATCTCCTTCAGCGCCCCCGGATTGCGGGCCATATATGATATGGATCCGATCATGGCCGGAACGCCCAGATCGCCGGCTCCCGGAAAGACCGCCGTGGCCTGAAGGGCGGCGACCTTGAGATTCCAGGACAGTCCCCAATAGACCAGATAGGGGCGCAGTTTGTTTGCCAGATTGACGAGGATATCCGAATCCGGCGTCCCCGGCTCCCGCCGCAGGATCCCTCGCAAATTCGGGCGAATGGCGTCGTAATCGGCTCGGCCGAATTTAGCTATGTAGGCCGTCCTGAACTCTTCCCTGGAGATGATCCCATTAAAATCCCGGACCGGCTTCGCGAGTTCGATGAAAGTCGTAACGTCGCTGATGTGCTCGGCTAAAATCCCCGTATCGAAGCGAATGGGGAGGCCCGGCGGGACCTTCGCCCTTTTTTTGGTAAAATCCCTTTTAGCCCTGGCGTCTTTCTGGAAAACGGCGTCGTTGCGGTTTAACAGGTCGTCCATGTCGTTCCACTGCCCTACCCTGGCCGATATCTTGCCGTCGTATCTGATGGGATAATAGCCGCCTTTCAGGACAAAGGACTTGCCGTCGCTGGTCGTGACCTTTGTTCCGCCGATGGCGCAGGGGTCGGGCAAAATACCGTAAAGCTCCAGATGCGTCCTCGAGATGTCGGCCCATTGCGAGCCCAGCGCGTCCCAGATCCCCTGGATATGGAGCCAGACGGCCTCCGACAATAGTCCCGGGCGCCCGGCGTTGAGCGCGGGCATCCGCGCGGCCGCAGTCTCCGAAAAGGTCAGGCTGTAGATCCGCTGGGCTACTTCGTCGCCCAGAAGCTCGGCCAGGGTGTCGTAGGTCAGGCAATAGACCGGCTTGTCGCCGGGCTTGAGCGGCTTTTTCTTGTAACCCGTAATGAGCCGCTTCATATTTTGCGGACTGCCGCAATTGAGGGCCAGGGCGATCAGGCGATCCGTAGTCCAGCCCGAAGCCGCGTAAACGTCGCGAATCTGCTCCGGAAGCGGGATTATTTTGCCCGTCTGGTCGCGCAGGACCTTGCCGTGTTTTTTCTCCAGCGCGGCCATGGACCTGGCCAGGGCGTCCACATGCGGAGCCAGGGCGGCGCCTATGGCCTGATTTCGAAGCCGGCGGCGATTTTCTCCGGCCATTATCTCCTCTTCCAGAAAACGGGCCAGGGGACCGGCGTCCCGCCGCTTGCCGGCGCGACCGGGCAGGCGCCCCATGCCGTCCCCCTTGTCGGCCTGCCAGCGCAGGGCGTCGATGTGGGCGAAGAGCCTCGAGATCCCCTGATTGACCTTGTCCCGGATTGTCCCCGGCGCGTAAACCGGCGCGTCCGGAAGGGCGTTCATGGCCTCCGCGCATTGGGCCGCTATGGCCCTGTATCGGGCCTTGCGGGCGTCCCTTGACTCCTTGCCCGTCGCGTTCCCGTCTTTTTGAAGGAATTTTAACAGATTTTTGGCCTCGATGATCTCCTCGCGACAGAGGGAGGAGAGAGGCAGGGACGAGCCCGCGGTCAGCTTCATGAACTGGACGCCGAAGACCGGGGCGAGGCCTGAAATATCGTCGTTTTCCTCCGCCGTGATGGCTTCCAGAAGCCAGGCCAGATCGCGGCTCGCGAGGTCGGGATCCACATGGCCGCGCATGTGGCCGAGGCCCAGGCCGGAGATCAAGATATCCATTGCCGCCCTGTGAACCGTCGGATACTGGCCGCGCTTTGAATTGGCGATGAGCAGTTCGGCGGCGCGGGCTGGCTTGCGGTTATTAATATTATATAAGACTTCCCGCCCGCGGAAGGAAAAGCCCGCGAACAGATCCCGGATACCGGCGCTGTCGGGCAGGGAGATCAGGGCGCGGCCCTTTATTTCCCGCAGGAGGCGGGCGAGGTCTTTGAGGGCCGTTTCCTCGTAGAGGGAGGGTTCGTAGTAACGTTCGCAACCCGGGTAGGGGGGATCGGCGTAAAAGAAGGTTCCGGGGGAGTCGTATTCCTTTATGGCGGCGCGGAAGTCGAGATTCGCGAATTCGTAGTCCGGGAGGAAGGCGGCGCAGGCGAGCAGGCGGCGGGCGAAGGAGCCGAAGGAATAGACTGATTTTTGGACAGTCCTGCGGATGGCGTAGGAGGGGTTTAGCATACGGGCGTTGAAGCCGGCCTTGTTGATATAGAAGAATCTGTAGGCGCGGCCCAGCGGCGTACGGTCATGGCCGGCGGCGACCTCGTGGAGGATGATCCGCGAGCTTACGGAATAATGGAGGAGGCGCGTCAGTTCCAGGGGCCGGTCGCGGAGAACCTCGTAGGCGTTGATCACTTCGGGGTCGGCGTCGTTGAGGATCCGGCGCGCGGGCGAGGCGACGCCATGGACATTGAAGCCGACCCAGGCGGCGCCGCAGAAGAGCTCGCAATAGAGCTCATGGGGCGGGATCAGGGGCAGGATCTGTTTGAGGGCGAGGCGCTTGGAGCCGATCCAGCGGGGCAGGGGGGATTTGCGGAGAGCCATTTCAGTAGTTCCGGAGGATTCGGGTTGGGGACCAGTAACCGGCCAGGGGCAACCGCTCGGCCCCGGGGAAAAGGCGGTCAAAGAACTCCTCGTCGTAACCGGCCAGGAAAAAGCGGCCCTTGATCCGGGGGAGCGTCAGGGAAAGGATGCTCAGGTCGGAGCGGTCCAGGTCTCCGGCCGCGGAGCGGGTATCGATGAAAAAGAAGGTGTCCGCGCCGTCGTATGTCTCGATGAGCGCGGGGATCTCCAGAGATTCAAAGGAGGCGACGGCCAGGCGGTTGTGGAAATATCTGATCCGGCGGTCGCGGATGTCGATGGGATCGGCCGCGAGGGACGGGAGCCGGTCGAGGGGCCGGATCAGGCAGGCGCGCAGGAGGGCGAACCAGCGGGCGGCGCGGGGGATGGCGTCCGCGACATATCCGGGAAAGGGCGGCCTGGGGGGATATTGGACAATGGCCGCTTCGAGGCGCTCCGGGGCAAGGCGCAGGAGCTGGTAGAAATTGGCGCAACGGCCGCGGTAATCGTTGAAGATTTCGCCGGCGCCCGGCTCGCGGTTGACCAGGGACCAGGGGACGGAGCCGAAGCAATGGACGAATAAAGGAGCCCGGGGCATGGAGGGCAAAAAGGCGCGGGAGAAAAAGCGGCGTCCCCGCGCGAATGAGGAGGAGTCCGGCCAGTCGTCCCTTGTCGTTTCGAAACGGAGTTCCCAGGGCTTCACGCGTTTGGATCCTGACCGGCTGGCCCGGGGTCCTGACCGCGATAAGCGCCGCCCAGGAGCTCCGCGCAGACGGCGATCGCGGAGGCCGGATCGACGGCGTGGATCTTCCGGAGCAGATCCTGGCCGGCGTTGAAGAGGGGCAGGTCACGGCGATCCAGCCGGCCGCCCAGGCCGAAGGATTTTAGCAGTTCGGCGAAGAAACAGCGCGCCGCGTCCGGGGAGGCGGCGAAGATCCGGCGCAGGGCCTCGTCGGAGGGCGGGCCGCGCCGCTCGCGGGGACGCCTGGCGAAGGGATAATAGAGGTTCATGAGCCTTTTCCTAACGCGGGTTTTGGATTTTGTACACCAGGGAGGCGGGATTCGGCGAAAAAAAAACTTCGAAAATTGACGGAGAGTTCG
>CAMWPE010000203.1 GCA_947176055.1 uncultured Desulfovibrio sp. | reverse complement strand
ATGCCGCATCGATTCCCGCTCCATGATCGCCGCCACTTCCGGCGTCAGCCCGGGAGGCAGACCGTCAACGGCGAAATAGCGCAAATCTTCAAACACTCGCAAAGCGGTGCTCTTTCCCGCGCCGGACAATCCGGCTATGAGGAATAGAGGCCGTTTTTTGCCGCCAGCCGGAGTCCCGTTTTCAGTAGCCCGGTCCATTAGAGAATCGGATCGATCAAGGCGTAGCCCGCTACTTTCTGCCGGTAGATGACGTTGACGCGATTATTTTCGGCGTTCAGGAACACCAGAAATTCGCTGCCAATGTCTTCCAGTTGCATTAAAGCCTCGTCAATATGAAGCGGTTTGGAAGCGAATCTGTCCGTGCCAACGGTCAATTGCTGGCCCTCTTCCGGCTCCGCTTCCACATTGAATGTAAACACATCGATATCCGCGTTGCGGGCCTTGCGGCGTTGCTCCTTTACGCGGGAAATTTTGCGTTTAATCTGCGATTCCAGCTTGTCCGTAATGAGGTCGATAGCCGCGTACATATCCTGCGCCGTCTCGTGGGCGTTAATATGCAAACCCTCGCCGCTTACGTTCACTTCGCAATGATTGCGAAATTTATCCACGTTGAGAATAACATCGACTTCCAGATCCGCCGCTTTGCCAAAGAATCGGCCCAGTTTTTCCATTCTTCTGCGGGCGTATTTTTTCAGATGATCCGAAGGCTCGAAATTTTTGAAAGCAAAGTTTACGTTCATATCCTTCTCCCGAATCAGAGATGTTTTTTGCGTCGCGAAGACGAAGGAATGTCCAGAGCCGAACGATATTTGGCCACTGTCCTGCGAGCGATTGTTACTTTTAACTCATCCTTGAGCATTTCGCCTATGCGCTCGTCGGAAAGGGGATTTTTGGGATCTTCCTCGGAGATGAATTTTTTGATTAAAGCCTTTACGCTTTCCGAGCCTACCTGGCTGCCATCCGCGAGGCCCAGGCCGCTATTGAAAAAGAATTTCAGCTCGAATACGCCATAAGGCGTAGCCACGTATTTATTGGTCGTAATCCGGCTGATGGTGGATTCGTGCATCCCGATGTCGTCCGCGATATCTTTCAAAATCAGCGGTTGCAAATGCGTGACGCCATGCTCGAAGAATCCGCGCTGATGCCGGACAATGCTTTCGGTAACGCGGTATAAGGTGCGTTGTCTTTGGTAGAGACTTTTTATAAGCCAGGACGCGGAGCGGACGCGCTCGTTGAAGTATTCTTTTTCCGGATCGGACGCGCGGCTTAAATCCATATCCGCCATGGGCGAGAGGGCGAGTTGAGGAAGATCCTGATCATTTAGCATGATTACAAAATCGTCGCCGTTTTTGTAAACAAAAATATCCGGGCTGACATAGGCAGGCTCGTCGCTGCCATAAGCCGAGCCAGGGAGCGGATCCAGACTGCGGATAACTTCCAGATACTCCTGCAAATCCTCCATGTCGATTTTGAATTTGCGGAGGATTGGTTTATAGCGATTCGCTTCCAGATCTTCCAGATGATATTTGATAAGATCGACCAGGATGGGATCCCGGTCATAATTGAGATTTTTGAGCTGGATTAACAAACATTCCTTCGCGTCCCTGGCGGCGACGCCGACCGGATCCATAAGCTGGATATGCTCCAGAACTTCCGTCACTTCATCCGGGGTCGCGTCGGCCATGGACGCCAGATCATCGACGCTCGCTTCCAGATATCCCGTCGATGCCAGATTGCCGATAATGACTTCCCCTATGTCTTTCTGGCGGTCGGTCAGCGTGGAAAGACGCAACTGCCAGAGCAAATGACCTTCCAGGGATGGTTTGGCCGCGTATCTGGCTTCGATTGGGGATAATTCCTCGCCGTTGTCAATCTCCCTGGTCTGGCTCGATTTTGGCGTGCTGGCGAACTCCCCAAGGTAATCTTCCCAGGACGCGTCGCGCGCGAGCTCGCGATCATAAGCCTCGCTATCCTCGCTGTCCTTGCGACTTTCCGTCGGGAATTCAAATCCTTCGTCGTAGGACGAGGATTCCTCTAGGAAAGGGTTTTCCAGCATTTCCTTGTTAATGGTGTCGACCAGCTCAAGTCTGGACAAATGCAACAATTTGATCGCCTGCTGCAATTGCGGCGTCATTACAAGCTGTTGCGTCTGCTTGAGGTTTTGTCTTAAATCAAGAGCCATAAACGATCGGGGTTAATCTCATAAAAGCCTCTTATTGATCAAAAAATATGCCATATTCTCCCAGCTATTGCAAGACGGCTTCAGCGGACGCCAAGCCGCTCGACGGCGCCTTTTTCCAGCGCGAGTTTGTATTTCTTTGCGGCCTCGACAAAATCGCGAAACAGCGGATGCGATTCCATGGGGCGCGATTTGAATTCGGGATGAAACTGGCAGCCCAGAAACCACGGATGATCCGCCAGCTCGATTATTTCGACCAACGAGCCGTCCGGCGAATTGCCGCTGAACACCATTCCCTTTTCTTCGAGAATATCCTTGAATTTATTATTAAATTCGTAACGATGCCTATGCCGTTCGTTAATCGTCTCCTGATCGTAGGCCTTTCTGGCCAGAGTGTCCGGCGTAAGTTTGCAGGGATAGGACCCAAGACGCATTGTCCCGCCTTTCGCGCTTTCCTCCGATCTTTGCTCCAGATTATGCGCCCGGTAATCGTACCATTCCTTCAGGAGATAAATCACATTATTTTCGGAGCGAGGATTAAATTCTTCGGACGTCGCGTCTTTTAAACCGGCGACATGGCGACTGAATTCGATCACCGCGCACTGCATGCCGAGGCAAATCCCGAAAAAAGGGATTTTGTTTTCGCGGGCGTGCCGGATGGCCGCTATCTTGCCTTCGATACCGCGGTAGCCAAAACCGCCGGGCACAAGTATGCCGTCGCATCCGGCCAATTCGTCGGCCGCGTTTTCCTGCGTAATTTTTTCCGAATTCACATACCGCAAATTGACGGCTACCCGATTGGCTACGCCCGCGTGCATTAGGGCTTCGTGCAGGCTTTTATAAGCTTCCTTAAGCTCCACATACTTGCCGACTATTGCGATTGTAACCGAACCCAGGGGGTTGGCGGCGTCGTCGATCAGCTTTTTCCAGTCGTCCAGATTCGCGTTGCGAGCGGGCAAACGAAGCATGATGGCGACTTTTTGATCAAAACCTTCGTCGTAAAACTTGAGCGGAACTTCATATATATTGTTAACATCGACGGACGAGAACACGGCGTCCTGATCGACATTACAAAACAGGGCTATTTTTTTGCGGAGCTCGTCCGGAATGGGACGCTCGCAACGGCAGAGAATAATATCCGGCTGAATGCCGATGGAGAGAAGCTCCTTTACCGAATGTTGCGTAGGCTTTGTTTTTAGCTCGCCGGCGCTACCCAGATAAGGCACCAGGGTAAGATGGATATTCAGGCAATTATCCCTGCCCAGTTCGGAGCGCAACTGGCGAATAGCTTCCAGAAAAGGCAACCCTTCTATATCCCCCACTGTGCCGCCTATTTCGATTATGGCTACATCCGGGGGATTGGGATCGTCGGCCAGGCTCAAAACACGGCTTTTTATTTCGTCGGTGATATGGGGAATAACCTGCACTGTGGCGCCCAGATAATCGCCGCGACGTTCCTTCGCGATTACGTCATGGTAAATGGCGCCCGAAGTGGTATTGTTCTTATGGGACATGGGCGCGTTGAGATAACGCTCGTAATGGCCCAGATCCAGATCCGTCTCCGCGCCGTCGTCGGTTACGAAAACTTCGCCATGTTGAAAGGGATTCATGGTCCCGGGATCGACATTTATATATGGATCCAGTTTTTGAATGGTGACGGAAAGACCGCGGGCTTTCAGCAAAGCGCCCAGGGACGCGGCCGCGAGTCCTTTGCCGAGGGAAGAAAGGACGCCTCCGGTAACGAATATGAATCGGGTTTTCATTCTGACGTCTCCTTGATTCGACCTCAATGATTTTACTCCGGAGGCGCCATTTTTTCCAGCCTTTTATCTAAAATATGCGCATTGACCGACCTGGGAAAGTATGTTAATTTTTGCGCCATTCATTAAATCGGGGAGGCGGTTTGGAAGCCAGGGTATGCGTAATAACGGGCTATGGGACGAACTCCCAGATAGAAACCGCGCGCGCCGCCATACTAGCTGGAGCCGCGAGCGCGGATCTCGCGCATTTTTCCCAAATCCTGTCGGGCGAGCGCCGTATCGATGATTATAATTTCCTCGTCTTCCCAGGCGGTTTTCTCGACGGAGACGATCTGGGCGCGGCCCAGGCCGCCGCTGTCCGTTGGCGATTTTTGAAAGATCGCGAAGGCGTCGCGCTACTGCTGTCTCTAATACACATCAACGAGCCCACCACACTCGGCATG
>CAMWPE010000202.1 GCA_947176055.1 uncultured Desulfovibrio sp. | reverse complement strand
TGCCAAGATATTCGCCGTCTTCCAGAAAGACCTTCCAGCCCGGCAGATCCGCGAGATACGCTTCTCCCTCCTCAAGCGGCGGCAACGTTTCCCGGTCCGCGAAGACTTTCTTTCCCCGAAGTTTTTCAACGGCCGTCCGATCTTCGACGCCTTCGAAAGCGACAAAAATCCTGCCGTTGCTCCGCCGCAGGGAACGAATGATTTGGGGGGAAGGGAGGAGGCCCGAAGCGTCTTCCAAAAAAATCTCCATCCCTTTTTCCGGAACGGTTTCCCCATGCCATATCAGGTCGGCTTCGCCTTTTACGCCATGCGCTTTGCCGATCCGCCCCATCTCCAGAAAACGTTTCAAATCCGCCTACTCCAGAATCTCGAGCACTGTCCTTTTATTGGCGCGGATGGACGCGGCCCCCAGGATAGTTCTCAAAGCCCGGGCCGTTCTGCCCTGTTTGCCAATAATCTTGCCCAAATCGGCCTTATCGACCTTTAACTCGAGGACGGAAACCTGCTCGCCCTCGACTTCGTTAACTTGCACTTCTTCGGGCTTATCGACCAGAGATTTCGCTATGTATTCCACAAGAGCCTTCATGGCGCTCCTCCCGAAAGAGTGGGAAAGCAAGCCTGCCTGAAAGCCCGGACAGGCTTATTGCCCCATATGTTTCTTAAGAATCGAATTGACGGTGTCCGTTGGCGTGGCTCCGCGCTCGAGCCATACTTTAATTTTTTCCTGCTCCAGCTTTATTTGCGGGGGCTTGGTCATGGGGTTGTAATAACCCAGGTATTCGAGGGGACGCCCGTCGCGCCTGGTCTCGTCCGCGGCGGCCACGATCCGGTAAAACGGTTTTTTCTTGCTGCCCATTCGAGTCAATTTTAATTTTACTGCCATTTTCCACTCCGTTTGGTTTTAATATACATATTGCCTGTCAAAGAGCAAGATCCGGCGCGACTGAATTTCGCGGGAGACGCGTCGATGGCGACGTCCGCGCGAGCTAGACAGTATCGCGGCGGAGCGGGTGTCCAAGGCTCGACGCTGGGTAAGGCGAACGCTGACGAAACCCGCTTTGCCCGCGATTTACGCTATGCTTCGCTCGCGCGAAGGGTTGACAATCGAGCCCCGGGTCATTTCGAATAAATCCCGCCCTTATTTTTTCTTCTTTCTTTTTTTCTTCTTTTTTGTGTAACTTGACTTTGGCGGTCCTTGAGGGAGACCGCCGGGCAAGCCTCCAAAACCTGGCATACCGCCGGCGAGCGACCTGGTATTCCCGCTCATAAAACCTTTCATCATCTTCCGCATTCGCTCAAATTGCTTCAGGAGCTGGTTTACCTGGGTTACGGTTACCCCCGCGCCTTTCGCCACTCTCTCCCTGCGGCTCGCGTTCAAAATTTCCGGATGCCTGCGCTCTTCCATTGTCATGGAATTGATAATGGCTTCCGTCCTGGACATCTCCTTTTCGGGCATCGCCGCGCCGGCTTCCGCGAGTTTTGACGAAATATCCCCCATTCCGGGAATCATTTTCAATATGCTTTCCAGCGATCCCAATTTTTTTATCTTGCGCGTCTGGGCCCTGAAATCTTCCAGATTAAATGTGGCCTTGCGCAACTTCTTTTCAAGCTCCTCCGCTTCGTCCGCGTCAAATTCGGCCTGGGCTTTTTCCACGAGCGACAGCACGTCGCCCATGCCAAGAATTCTTCCCGCGGCGCGATCGGGATGGAATATCTCCATCTCCGAAAGCTTCTCCCCCACTCCAACGAACTTTACCGGCGCGCCCGTAACGGAGCGAATGGAAAGAGCCGCGCCGCCCCTGGCGTCGCCGTCCATTTTCGTCAGAACAACGCCGGTCAGGCCGAGCCTTTCGTTAAAAGTTTCGGCTACTGTAACCGCGTCCTGACCGGTCATTGCGTCGGCTACGAAGAGTATTTCCTGAGGATTGACTTCCTTCTTGATATCGCTCAATTCGCGCATCAATGGCTCGTCAATATGCAATCTGCCCGCCGTATCGATAATAATCGCGTCGGCTTTTATTTTCTCCGCTTCTTTAACAGCGTTCCTGGCTATATCGACGGGATTCATCTCCGTAGTCGATGGATAATAAGGGATGTCCAGTTGCTTCGCGAGGACTTCAAGCTGATCGATGGCGGCGGGCCGGTAAACGTCAGCGGGCACCAAATAGGGAGATAATTTGCGTTTGCGGAGGAGATTGGCGATCTTCGCGGCGGATGTGGTTTTTCCCGATCCCTGCAAACCCGCCATCATTATAATAGCCGGTTTCGCGCGGAGATTCAGCTCCGCCGCTTCCCCGCCTAACAATTCCGTCAGTTCGTCATGCACAATTTTGACGACCTGTTGAGCCGGGTTTACGCCTTTTAAAGTCGCCTGACCAACGCATTTTTCCCTTACCCGCTCGATAAATTCCTTAACGACCTTGAAATTTACGTCGGCTTCCAGAAGCGCCAGACGCACTTCGCGCAATCCGGCCTGAATATTTTCTTCCGTAAGCCTGCTTTGACGGCCAAAAATTTTGAACGCGCCATTCAATCTGTCTGTCAAACTTTCAAACATAACAAACCCGGATCGCGTCCGCGACGTCCGCGCCGCGGGAGACAATAAAAAAGGAACGTGATTTTGTCACATTCCAGTAAATTGATGGTCGGGATGGCGCGATTCGAACGCGCGACCCCAGCGTCCCGAACGCTGTACTCTAGCCAGACTGAGCCACATCCCGTACCCATGCTTATAAGTAAGAGCGATTAATTTTGCAAGTCATTTTTATTGTCAAAAGACTCTGTTTTGCATAAAATGCGAAAAGTTTTGTAAAACATTTCACCGGAAGGCTGAAGCGAGCTGAAAATGATCCGCGTTCTTGTTGTGGACGATTCTACCTTCATGCGGCGTTCCCTTAAGGAAACGCTGGAGAAAGAGAAGGATATCCAGGTAGTCGATACGGCTAAAGACGGAGAAGAGGCGTTGCGAAAAGCCGCCTCGCAGGAAATCGATGTAATTACCCTCGACGTGGAGATGCCAAAATTAAACGGTCTTGAGACGCTGAAAAAGCTCATGGCGACCAATCCTCTCCCCGTTATCATGGTAAGTTCGCTTACCGAAGACGGAGCCGAGAGCACTCTCAAGGCGATGGAATACGGCGCGCAGGACTTTATTCCCAAGACCATGAGCAACGACAAGGAAGCTTTCGGCAAGGAATTGCGCCGGGAAGTCCGCGCGATGGCCCGACGCAAGAGCATTATCCGTTTAAAATATCATCACTCCCCGCAACCGGCGCCCCGCGCGTCCCGTTCCGCGTCTTCCGTTTCCAGAAAAAGCGCGAATATGCAGGCCGGAAAAGGTCCCCGGGACCTCGTCGTCATCGGTGTGTCCACAGGCGGACCGCCGGTGGTGCAAAAAATACTCTCCTCCCTCCCCGGCGATCTTCCGGCGTGCATCCTGATCGCTCAACATATGCCAGCCAGCTTTACGGGACCATTCGCCAAGCGACTGGATGGCGTCAGCAAATTTACGGTAGCCGAAGCTAAAAACGGCGATAAACTTATAAACGGTCGCGCTTACGTATGTCCGGGCGGCAAGCATATCGGCTTAAAGTTAAACGGACCTTTGCCCGAGGTATGGATAACCGACGAGCCAAGGGACGCCTTATATAAACCTACGGTAAACGTGCTTATGGAGACAGCCGGAAAAATCATGGGCCGCAAGACCCTGGGAGTCATGCTGACCGGTATGGGCAACGACGGCGTGGACGGAGCAAAGGTATTGCGCGACAGCGGCGGTCTGCTCATAGCGCAAAACGAGGCGTCCTGCGTGGTGTACGGTATGCCCAAAGCCGTGGTGGACGCCAATCTCGCCAATCTGGTCCTCGACGCGGACGATATCGCTCAGGCCATAGTCGCGTCCGTGAGAGGATAATTTAATACGGGAAATAAAAATGAGCCTGGAAAACACGCAAATATCCGCGGCGGAAATTCTCGAAGCCCTGCAATCCGGCGACAACGAAATTACCCGCGACGCCGCCTTCAACGCCGGCGATCTTGCGCTGGAAGCCGCCGTGCCGCTTTTATGCGAAAGGATAAAAAGCGAAAATATAGGAGTTCAGGAAGCGGCGGAATACGCTTTGAGAAAAATCAGGGGGCCTCGGGCGATAGAAGGATTGTTGCCTCTTTTAAAAAGCGACGAAGCCCCTGTGCGCAACGTCGCGATGGATATCCTTCGCGAAATTGGCGTCGACGGAATTGAAAAAATGCAACCCTTCCTGAAGGGCGACGATCCGGATTTGCGGATCTTCATATCGGATATCCTCGGCTACTGCCGCGGCCATCAATCGGCCCTCTTGTTGTCCGACGCCTTATTGAAAGATCCGGAAGTGAATGTCCGGTACCAGGCCGCGGTAAGTCTGGGG
>CAMWPE010000201.1 GCA_947176055.1 uncultured Desulfovibrio sp. | reverse complement strand
ACCACCTTATCGCCAATGACATCATGAAACCTCACGCGATCTTCTGGCCGTGCATACTGAAAGCGGCGGGATTGCCAGTCTATCGCCATCTCGATGTTCACGGCTATTGGCTGGTTCGCGATACGAAAATGTCTAAATCCCTTGGCAATATAGTCGAGCCTCTGGCCGCGAGCCAGAAGTACGGCCTGGACGCGTTCCGTTATTTTCTTTTCCGCGAAATGCGTTTTGGCTCGGACGCGAATTTTAATGAAGAAAATCTGGTTTATCGCATTAACGCGGATCTGGCCAACGATCTCGGGAATCTCTTTAGCCGGACTCTTTCCATGATCGCCAAATATTTTAATGGCCTCGTTCCCACCGGTTATGATTTTAACGAGAGGGACAAAAGCCTGATTCGGCTTTGCGGGGACTCCCTGAAAAATTACGTCGCGCTTTTCCCCCGGCTGGAATTTCCCCAGGCTCTGGAATCCCTGTGGTCATTTGTGGGAGAATTGAACAAATACATCGATGGCGAGGCGCCCTGGCAACTTTCCAAGAAAGGCGACGTCGCGAGACTTTCGTCAGTGTTTAGTCTCTTGCTGGCTTCCCTGAAAAAAATCGCCGTCGCGCTCTGGCCTGTAATGCCGGACGCTTCCCAGAAAATGCTCGCTCAACTTGGCGAAAAGGAGCTGGCCGATCGTTGTTCCCGCGGCGCTCCGCCCCTGGACGATCTCGCTTCCTTTGCGAGAAGCTTTGAAACTTTGCCCGCGGGGCAGGCTCTCGCGACTTCGTCGAATATTTTCCCGCGCATGGAAAAAGTCGTCGCCGCAAAGCAGGTTCCGGAAAAGAAAGAGCCGAAGCCCGATTATCAGGATATAAATATTTTCAAAAAATTCGAGATCAGGGCCGGAACCATACTCGCCGCCGAAAAACATCCGGACGCGGACAGGATCCTTGTGTTGCGGATAAATTTTGGCGAGAAAGAGCCAAGACAGATTCTTTCCGGGATAGCGGGTTTCTACAAAGCGGAAGAATTGCCCGGAAAAAAAGTCTGCGCCATTCTGAATCTGACTCCGCGCAAAATCCGCGGCCTGGAGTCTCAGGGAATGGTTTTGACGGCGGGGGATGACCGCGAGCTCGTCCTTCTATCCTGCGACGGCTCCATTCCGGACGGAGCCCTGATAAGTTAAAGATTACAAATGAGCGACTTGCTAACCGCGGTTATTTTGAGCGTTATCGAAGGCGTTACGGAATTTTTGCCGGTATCGTCTTCCGGACATCTCATCGTCGCCGGCGATCTGCTGAATTTTACGGGCGCGAGGGCCGAAACTTTCGAAATCGTTATCCAGCTGGGCGCCATACTGGCGGTGGTCGTAGTTTACTGGCAAAGATTCCTGGGTTTATTAAAACCGGTTCCGGGGGAAAACTTTTCGGGATCGAAGGGGGTATGGCTTCTTATTCTCACCTCCTTCCCAGCTTGCGTAGCCGGGTTGCTTTTCCACTCCTGGATTAAAGAATTTCTTTTCCGTCCGATTACGGTAGCCATTGGACTGGCGGCCGGGGCCGTCTTCATGTTGCTCGCGGAAAAATACAAGCCGGAGGCGCGCCGGGAAACAATCGATGCCATTACGCCAAAAATCGCGCTTTTCGTTGGGATCTGTCAATGCGTCGCGCTCTGGCCTGGTTTTTCGCGCTCCGCTTCGACCATAATGGGCGGCATGCTGATGGGCGTCCGGCGACGAGCGGCTGTGGAATACTCCTTTATAGCAGCCGTGCCTATAATGTTCGCCGCCAGCGGCTACGCTCTCTTAAAAAGCTGGCGAGTTCTTACCGTCGCCGACCTGCCTTTCTTCGCCGTCGGCGTAGCGGGAGCCTTTATATCCGCCCTTTTCGCGGTTCGCTTTTTCGTAGCGCTTATAGGCAGGATTTCCCTTGCGCCTTTCGCGATTTACCGCTTGTTGATCGCTCCGCTGGTGTATTATTTCATGGCTTATTAGTCGCAGTCCTGACGAATATAGACGATAATGAGTATACCGAATCTGCGAGTGGCGCTGGTCAGACCCAGATTTCCGGAAAATATAGGTATGGTCGCCCGCGCCTGCGCCAATATGGGATGCGACGATCTGGCCATCGTTTGTCCGGAACTCTGGAAAATAAAGTCGATTCTCTCCCTGGCCACGCCAAAAGGAAAAAGGATCATCGAGTCCTGTCAATTTTTCCCGGATTTGCCATCCGCTCTCGCGTCTTCGGGCCGGGTGTTCGCGACGACCGCCAGGACGGGCGGCTGGCGCAAACGCGTCCTTTCTCCCGAAAAATGCGCCGACGAAGTCGTCGAGGGTTTGAGACGCGGACTAAAGATCACTCTCGTATTCGGTCCGGAGGACAAAGGCCTGACCAACGAAGAAATAGTAGAATGCAAAAATATCGTTCATATACCGACTCGCGGCGAGGCCTCCTCCCTCAATCTTGCCCAGGCCGCGCTCATACTGCTCTACGAATGCGCCAGGTGTTATTTTGAAAAGCGATCGCCGGTCCCGGATGAGACGCCGGACAGCATTCGCCATAAGGAGATGGCTGTGTTGGAAAAGGAATTCAAACGCGCGTTGTCACTTCTGGACTGTCTCCATGGCAAGAATCCGGATTACTATTTTACGCAATGGAGCGCGCTGCTTGACAGAATGAATTTGAACCGGAAGGAATACGCGGCTTTTATGGGGTTATGCCGACAGATAAACAACAAGCTTTCGCGGAGATGAAGCATGGCGGGCATGCGCGATAATAAAAAGGCGATCAGGGAGGCTCTGACCGGAGAGGATTGGGAAAAAAAAATCCCGGAAATCGCGAAAATGGGCAAACCCGCCGTCAGTCCGCTTTTTTCGCTTCTCTTGCTGGATCCCGAAACGAAGCACAGAGCCGCGAAAGCATTGGGCGAAACGGTGGACAGTCTCGCCAAAACCGACCTGGAAGCGGCGAAAAATGTGATAAGACGTTTCATGTGGCATATGAATGAAGAATCTGGCAACATCGGCTGGGGCATTCCGGACGCTTTCGCCGAATGCCTGGTCGCGAACGCGGAGTTAGCTAAAACTTACGCTTCCATTCTTCGCTCATATATCATCGATCTTGGTTTCGATGACAATTATTGCGATCACGACATTCTGCGTCGCTCCTGTTATTGGGCCATAGGTCGCCTGGCCCAGGCGCGACCGGAGCTGGCCGAACCGGCGCGTCCCTGGCTTCTCAAAGGACTGGAGGATCGCGACTCTGTCTGCCGGGGTATGGCCGCGTGGGCGCTGGGACAGTTAAAGCCCGAATTGATGGACGCGCCGGCGCTAAAAAAACTCGCGGAAAGCGGCGACAGGGACGAGTGCGAATATTTCGATAACGCGACCTTGCGCCGGGGTACTGTAAGCGATCTCGCTCGCGAAAGTCTGGAAAAGGATTTGGGGATGGGTTAGGGGAAAACTGGCAAGAAACCCGCGATTAGGGAATATCGCTCAATAATCTATCCGATTGCCGGAAACACGCGTTAATAACCGGAATGAAGTTGACTTCTAAAAATTAAGCGGGTTTAAAATCCCGCTCCGCGACAATATCTCTTATTTTTATCTCTTATTTTTAATGCGTTAGAGGCTAGTTGAAAACGCCGCGAGATAATAGGCGAGACCAGACGACAACCCTCTTCTCATGATCGCGCTCCCGGGCGAGAATGCGTCATCTCTCCGTCTCCGGATACTTCTCGTAGATTTTTTGCACTATATCCCTGATTTCCCGGAAATCGAAGACGAGTTCGGGATCAAACTGTTTACCGCCCTCATGGCGCAGGTAAGCCGCCGCTTCCTTGCTTGTCAGGGATTTTATGAACGGGCCAGGATAAACCAGAGTGTCATAGACATCCGCGATAGTCGCGATTCTGGCCCAAAGCGGTATGTCCGTTCCGCCGGGAGAGGGTATCGACTTGCTGCCCGTATAGCCGTCGCCGTCCCAGCGGGCGTGGTGATGCAATGCGATATCCCGCGCCATGCTGTCAATAGAGCTCGAGCCGGAGCCAAAGAGGTTGGCGCCTAGATAAGCGTGAGACCGCAGGACATTGCGCTCGTGATCCGTGAGCTTGGCTTGCTTGGTAAGTATGGCGTCCGGCACGCCGACTTTGCCCACGTCATGAAGCATGGCGGCCAGCCGCAACTGGCCTTTGGTGAAAAGAATTTCCTCCGGATCGACGCCTTTCCGCTCGGCCCAATGATGATAAAGCTCCGCCGCGACGCTGCCCACGCGCTGGACATGCGCCGTCGTTTCGACGGGATCCCGCAAAGCCGCTGTCTTCAGAAGTCGCAAAATCATCGAGATGACCAGGAACGAGCGCTCAAGCGGAACAGTAGCCATTCGCGCGAGATTTACGATTTCCCCGGCCAGCTCATCCGAAAAGGGCGCGTAGTCGTTATG
>CAMWPE010000200.1 GCA_947176055.1 uncultured Desulfovibrio sp. | reverse complement strand
CCGGTATGCTATGAAGCAATTGTTTCAATAGGAACTTTTCAATAATTCAAACGCGCGTCGGGGCTTACGTATGACGAACAAAACGCTTATAGCCTATTTTTCCCACGCGGGTCAAAATTACGTCAACGGCGATATAGTCGATTTGCCCGTAGGAAACACAGCAATTGTCGCCGAAAAGTTGAAAGCGCTGATTGGCGGCGAGCTTTATCGTATTGAGCGCGCTCAATCCTATCCGGAAGACTATCATGAGCTGACGGAGGTCGCGAAAAAGGAATCGCGGGAAAACGCCAGACCGGAGCTTAAGGAATCGATTCCCGATTTAAGCGACTACGGTATGATTTTTCTTGGCTACCCCAACTTGGTGGGGAACCATGCCCATGCCTGTCATCTCATTCCTCCAGGGCGCGAATCTCTCCGGCAAAAAAATTGTCCCTTTCTGTACCAACGAAGGAGGCGGTATGGGCCGGAGCGAAAAGGATCTGGCGAAAGTATGCCCGGACGCCGCTATTTTGCCAGGTTTGGCCATAATCGGCTGGATGGCGGCCAGTTCGGACGAAACATTAAAAGCGTGGCTCAAGGACTTGGGTTTGAGCAAGAGCTAACAGAAGGTAACCAAATGAAATACAGAATTTTTGGAAAAACAGGAGAAAAGGTGTCCGTCCTGGGTTATGGCAACATGCGCCTGCCGGTTGTTAACAATGATTACGGTCATGTGGACGTAAACGTCGCCATGAAGCTGGTTCGCCATGCCATAGACAATGGCGTGAATTATCTCGATACCAGCTGGCCCTATCACAGCGGGGGTTTCACTGGGGGCGACATCCGCGCCGGCGGTTCCAGCGAGCCTTTTGTGGGACAAGTCCTCAAGGCGGTCGGCCGGGACAAGGTGTTTGTGGCCTCAAAACTGCCAATCTGGCTCGTTGAAACAAGAGCCGATATGGACGATTTTCTGGAAAATCAGCTAAAGAGGCTCGGGACCGACTATCTGGACTTTTATCTGGTTCATAGCATTAACAGGCCAAACTGGACGCGGATGATGAATCTTGGCCTGGCCTCTTTCCTGGACAGCATTCAGAAAAGCGGCAAGGTCCGCCATGTTGGTTTTTCCTTTCATGACACTCCTCGTCTTTTTCAGGAAGTGATTGATTACTACCCCTTTTCCTTTTGCCAGCACGTGGTCAATTATTATGATACTCATTTTCAAGCCGGCCTGGGACTCCTGCGCCAGGCCGCGCGGAGGGGAATGGGAATCGTCGCGATGGAGCCGGTCATGGGGGGCGTACTTGGCGATCGCTTACCCCAAAAGGCGAAAGACGAACTGGCGAAGGGGGGAAGAAACTGGAGTCCCGCGGGATGGTGTCTGCGCTGGGTCTGGAATCAGCCCGCGGTAAGCCTGGCGCTATCCGGCATGCATAATATGGAGCAACTTGAGGAAAATCTGAAGCTCGCGGACGAGTCGGACATTCCTCTTACTCTGGAAGAACTTCGGATTATTGGAAAGACATTGAATATATTGCATGAAAAGGACGAAATTCCATGCTCGCAATGCGATTTCTGCGAATGCCCCTACGGAGTCGCGATCAAGGACAATTTTACTATTTATAACGCCAATCTCAATCTGGACGTCATCACCATAAGCGACAAATGCTACGACGTCATGTTGCGAAACAGCGGCATGGAAGCTGATAAATGCAATGATTGCGGTCAGTGCGCCTACGAATGTCCGCGAGGCATAGACATCCCCAACGAATTGAGAAAAGTGGCAATGTATTTCGCCAGCCATAAGGCTGGATTTGAATGGCATTAAGTCTGGCAAAAACTTAAGGAGCATCCTAATGAACAATTTTGTTTTCCAGAATCATACGCGAATTTATTTCGGCAAAGGCGTGGTAAAGGAATATTTGGCAAAACTTCTTGAGCCTTATGGCAGAAACGTGATGATCGCGTACGGCGGCGGCTCGGTAAAAAAAACCGGAGTTTACGACGCTGTAGCCGGCGCGGCGCGGACCGCGGGCAAAACGATAACGGATTTTCCCGGCATAATGTCCAATCCTACCAAGGCGAAGGTTGACGATGGCATTAAGCTCGCGAAAGAAAAAGATATTGATATAATCCTGGCCGTCGGCGGAGGCTCGACAATTGATTGCGCCAAGGCCATAGCGATTGGTTCCCGCTACGACGGCGATTGGTGGAACGATTTCTGGATAAATCAGGGCAACGTTGATTTCCGGCAGTTGCCGTTGGGAGTAGTGCTGACGATCTCCGGCACAGGTTCGGAATTTGACGGCGGGGGCGTGATTACCAATACCGAAACCAATATCAAGACAGGCAGGATCTATCCGGAACTATCCCCGGATTTTTCGCTTCTCGATCCGGATTATACCCTCACAGTTCCCGAAAGGCAGGTAAGGGCGGCCGCCTTCGACACCTTGTCGCATCTAATGGAATTCTATTTTTGCAAACCGGATACGGACAATGTGTCCGACGATCTGCTCGAATCGCTTATGCGCTCGCAAATCAGGAATTTCAAAGCGACGCTCGCCAATTACAAGGATTACGACGCCAGATCCAATATCGAATGGATTAGCTCCCTCGCTCTCTGCGGCATAATGGGTCTTGCGAAACAGCCCGATTTTGATTGCCATAATCTGGAACACCAGATCGGCGCGTTCACCGATTGTATCCACGGTGAAGGTCTCGCCGTTGTTACGCCGCCGTATTATAGGTGGCTCATGCCCTACGCGCTTGACAGATTCGTTCGTTTCGCGGTGAATGTCTGGCGCCTCCCTTCCGAGGGAAGCAACGAAAAATTGGCCAGAGCGGGGATCGACAGGCTCGCGTCTTTTATAGAGAAAGCTGGGTTGCCCACGAATATGCGTCAGCTTGGCGTGAAAGACGAGGCGGAATTAAAGAAAATCGCGTCTTCCGTTCAGACAGGGCCCGGCAGCTATCATAAATGCTCTCCGGAAGACGTATGGGAAATCTTCAAAAATTGCTGGCAGGAGAGAGAAAAAATACAATGAAGGACGTTCTCATTCTCGCCGGCGCCGGTTAGATAGTCAGGCCATAGCCAGACGGATCGGTTAGGGCATGAAAATAGTCGTTGGCGACAAGAATCTGGAAAACGCGCGCGATAGCCAGGATCATGACGAACGCCAGTTTTGACCCAGTCGCGAGAGACCCCGACATTTCTTCCCGGAAGTCTATCCGGGATCTCCTCGCGGCGGGCCAGATACATGGCTCGTAAACGCCGCCGGAGTTTCGACCAGCAAGGCGCCCATCGAAGCGGTTTTGAAAGTCGATCTTCACGGATCCCCCGTCTTGCAGGAGGCGAGGGACAAAGTCATAAAACGCGGCGGAGCGACGGACGAAGTGGCCAATGTCGCCGAATTGCTATTGGGTCCGCAAGGCTCATTCATCACAGGCGTCGACTTTCTGGTCGCCGCCGCCGCGTCCGACGAAGAAGGACTGGCAAATACGCGCGCTCCGGGAGACAACATAACCTGGCTTTGCGGGACACTCTCTCCAGCCATGAAAAGCTTCCCGAAAGTTAATCCGGTAATTGAAGATATAAAATAAACGAGGGTAGTTATGTATGAATGACAATCCTGTTTTGCGTCGAGCTTTTCTATGGGGCGCGTTCGCCGTCGGGGCGCTCGCCGCCCTTCCGGTTCCGCTAACCATTCCGGCGCTCGCGGTTGAAAACGGCCCTGTCGCCCAAAAAACGCCCATAATCGGCTCCAGAAACGTAACCGGCCAGGATCTCCAGGCTCCGTCGCCAAAGTGTACTTTTCTCCAGTTATCGACTCAGCCAGTCTGATAAAACTCTATAACCTCGTCAATGGGGGAATATACGGCAAAACGGCTATCAAGGCGTATACAGGCGAGCCGGACGGCCCTGACATTTTGCCCCGGGACATGGCAGCGGCTCTGCAAAAAACTATCCCCAACAGCGCGATTGTGGAAACGAATACCCTGTACGAAGGCGGCCGCTATACAACCGAGGATCACGGAAAGACTCTTGAAGTTAACGGGCGGACATTCTGTCCCGTCGACATTCTCGACGCGGAGGGCGACATCAAATTTCCCGTCAGGGACGCCTTCCATCTCAAGATGCAGCGATGGGCACAGGAATATCACCGATTATGACTCCATGCTTGTCCTGACTCACTTCATTGGTCATTCCAACGGCGGTTTTGGCGGCTCCATGAAGAATATCGCCATAGGTCGCGCGTCCGGACAGCTTGGCAAGCGGCAGGTTCACGGAACCGCTTGTCGTGAAATAAATGTATTTTGCTTTTGTCCGCGGCTTTGGGAGAGTCGCGGTTTTTTTTTGTTTTTAGAGACGTCGGTTCCGGACGAGGCGGCTGGGGGCGGGAACGTTGGCTTATCGCGAGCGGGCATGACGAGATGAAACGCGCCCCAAAACGAAGGGGATATTCAACGAACCGCTTTTATAC
>CAMWPE010000199.1 GCA_947176055.1 uncultured Desulfovibrio sp. | reverse complement strand
AACCTGGCGGGGCGAGGAATAAAAATCCGATTTGAGATTTTCGACCGTAGCCCTGTCTCCCTCGATTATCACTCTTTCTATCGTCCCCTGTTTGCCGTAACCGGAAAAGGCGATATTGTTGTAAACCGTCTTGTCCTTGCTCTTTTCGACCGTCTCCGCTTTGAAGGTCAGTTGACCCCAGGCAATGGGGGCGGGATTTTTGTCAATCTCCGTCCCGCCGCAGGCGAAAAGGGCAAAAGTCAGGACAAACGCCGCCAGGAATCTGATCATAAGCTCCTCCCTAGACGCGACTATGGCGCAAATATTTTTAACAAGGGTATAGCCGAAAATCGCGACGCGTCAAGGGGAGCAGAAAGGATCCTAAGAACGGATTAATAAGAGGAGCGCCGGACGATCCGGGATGGTTTGATCGTCCGGCGCGGAGAGGTAAGGTCAGCGCTTGAGAGCGGTATGCTTCTTTTTCCTGTTTACGGCGATAACGACGATGATTAAGAGCGCGATTCCGCCCAGGACGCACCAGATAATCCAGGTATTGTCCGCCGACTGGGAACGGGTCGCGGGAGTCGCGGGAGCGCTCGCCGGCTTTTGGGCCGGTTTTGGCGAGTATGCGGCGATTTGGGCCGCTAGCTTTTCGATATGGGCCTGTCCTTTTTCATATTTGTCCAGGGTCTCCTTTATATCTTCCGCGAAGATCCTTTCGTCCGGCGACGACCGGGGAAGGCGGTAAGACAAGGATTTGGCTATGGTCAGGCAAGCCTTGTATTCCGCGAGGGAGCGGGCGGCTTCGTCTTTGGCCTGGGCCAGATTGAGCGAGGCGATATTCTGGGAGATGGTCGTAATGTTCTGACCGTATTGCCATACTTTGGAGACAGCGGCCATTAACAATTGCGTGTCTATAAGGGAGCGGGTTTTGGAATCGGCAATATAGCCCGTCGACGAGAGCAGACTTTTCAGAAAATCGGAGTTGACACAGTCGGCGGCGCCGGCTCTGGAAATGTAAATAGTGTAAAGCAAGGGCAGGATGGGACTGTCCTTTTCGCCGCTTACCGCACTGGAAAACAGACCAAGGGAATAGGAGGGTTTGGCGTCTCCCGTAACCAGGCCGGCGGTAGCCTTTATGAATTGCGGCACGGAGGCGGGGCCGTCGTCGTCGCGGTTCTGGTAAAATCTCATGGCGCTGTCCGCGCGTCTATAGGCGGCCTTGTAGTCGTTATCCATGAAATAAAGAAGGGCAAGACAGGCTTCGACCCGCAACTGCTCATGCCGGATGACGGTTTTGTAACCGATCTTGTAAAACCTGTCCTGCTCCGGCCGGTAGCGCAAAAGCTCGTTTATGGCGCTCCGGACGGCGCTCAAATTGCCGGAGGACGAGGGAGGCAAATCCGTGTTGTAGCCTCTCTCCAGGATCTTTACGGCGCCGCCTATTTCGGAAGGGCCGCTGGTGTTTTTGAAAGGCGGGAAATTGGGATAATCCTTCGTCTGTTCGCACAGCTCCTGATAAGAAGCGGCTCTACGCATGGCGTCGAGGTACTGCGAGCCCGCCAGAAAACCTCCCTCGAGGATGGTAGTCAGCAGCACGGTTCCTCCCAGCATGCCGTAACCGCCGACCGCGAGCGAGCCGCCGCCCAGGAAAGCGAGTCCGGCGCTGGTGGCGGCCGCTCCGGAAAGGCCCATCATGGAGCCGACGGCGCTTCCTATACCCGCGACGATAGGCGACGCTGCGCCCGCCGACATGATCACCGCTCCCAGCGCGAGCACAGCCAGGCTGATGCCGATCACCCAGCTCCATAAGCCGCTCTCCATGTAAAAGGATTCGAAGGTAACATAATCGCTAGCGAATACCGCGTCCGCCGTCGTGAGCAGCGCTAGCGGGATTAAAAGTCCCAAACAAGATTTTCGCATACAGCGCCTCCTTTATTTTAACATGCCAAACATTTTCGCGAGGGCTTCCGGCTCGCCGTAGAGTATTGTCGCGCCCTTGCGAGCGACGGCTTCGTCCAGGGCTTTCGCCGTCGCCGGATTGGCCGGACGCGCCTTCGCCATTAACACGGGTATGATGTTCCCCGCCGAATATCCGACGCTAAACGGCGTCGTCAGTTCATTCACGAGCGTCCCTATTAGCTTGTCGTCCAGTTTCGCGGCGCCGATCTCAATGAACTGCAGGGCGAAATCCCGCTCGTCCTTGCTCGCGACCATGCCAATATATTTGGCCGCGTCCTTCGCGCCTTCCTTATAAATTTTGCTTATTTCTTTCACCTTGTAGCCATGTTTGACGAGCGCGTTGGCTGTTGTCAGCTCGAAGGCCTCGAGCGCCGAACTCTCGCGGCCGGTCATTCTGGTCAGTGTTTTTTCAAAGCCTGGAACCGCGGCCAGATTTTTCAGCCATTCGTCGGCTTCGACCTTGCTCAATCTTTTCTGGGCGACGAGAGTTTTTGTCAGACCGTCCTGAATATAGCGCGTCCTCGCCGCTCCGGACAAATGGGAGGCGCCAGTCTCCAGCTCGCGCATGACGGCCTTGCCGCCGCGACTTTTGCCGAGATTGGCCAGATATTCGATAAACTCGCCGCCGGACCGCATAGCCTGTTTGAATATGCCAACATAGGAATGGCAGGGCGCGGCCGCGAACAGCAAAAGAGGCGCGATAATCAGGGCCAGGATAATTTTCATCATTCCTCCTCGAATGGGGGTGCTGTTTGCGACGCGCGGGCGGTCATGTGTCCGGTTTAAACCGGCTTGCCGCAGTCGCGCGAAATTATTAAGCTTAACGCGGCTCCCGTAGGATTGGCGCGCCCGGTCCGGGCCTTGAGCCTCCGTTGGCGGCCATATCGCCAATGGCCGAAGCCCCGTTGAGCGCGGGAGTCATTTTATTATTAATTTCTTACAAAAATCAACAGACGGATCCTCATAGGCGCGCGTCCTGCGGCTCCCCCTCGAGCGCCAGAATGGTAAAGGCGCATTCGTGGACTTTATGGAGCGACTCGCCTCGTACGAAGCGGTCGAGACCTTCCAGGCCCAGGGCGAATTCGCGGACGGCGCGTTTTCTTTTGGCGGCCAGCTCGCGCTTTTTGAAGCTCTCCAGCTTGTCCGCGTACGCGGCTCCGTAGATCAGGCGCAGATATTCCTTGCCCCTTATTTTAATGGCAGGCTGGAGCAATTTTTCGCCCCGTCGCGCTATGAAATCGAGGGGCTTGACCACCATGCCCTCGGCTCCGGCGGCTGTTAAATCCAGCCAGAAGGCCGTAGCCCGCTCGACGCCGTCCGGCGCGTCCAGATCGACTATTATATTTCGCGTCGGAGCGAAGAAAGGCAGGTTGCCCAGATGCTCTTCGAGGACGGCTAGGTGCCTGTCGTGGGACAGATCGCTCCAGACCTTGTTCTCTGTAGCGAGGATATGAAAGGGAGCGATCCTGATAGTGGCCAGACTGGTCGCCGGGGCGCAGTACGAGCGCCAGACCTTGTTATAGGCTAAGAGAGATTCGCGATTTTCCTCAAGGCGGCGGGACAGCGTCTCCATGCTGGCCAGACTGGCCGGATCGGCCGCGTCGCCCATTCTACGAGCGTATTTTTTTATGGCGTTCAATGACGCGTCAAGGCCATTAATGCCGGCTATCCCGTAGGGCGCGTATTGGGAGTCGATGAGGGGCGCCGCCTTATAAGACCAGGGCATTATTTCGCAGTCCAGGCAGACCCAGTCCGTCGCGTATTTGTCCCAGAAGCCGGTTTTGGCGAGTTCTCCGGCCAGGCGCCCCAACGCCTCGTCCATGACGGGCGTTTGGGATCCGTAGAAAAATGGCCGTCCTGTCCGCGAGTAGATCATGCCGCAAGTTTTAGCCGACGGCGCGAAGCGGCTTTTCGCCGTTTCCGGATCCTTGCAGACTATGGCTATGGCCCGCGAGCCCATGTGTTTTTCTTCGCAGATCACGCGGTTTACGCCGCGTTTTTTGTAATACGCGACACCTTCTGGATGCTCGAGATAGTCCGGCCGCGCGCTCGCGTCGCAGGGAGACATGGTCGGCGGCAGGTAAACGAGCCAGCGGGGATCGACGGCGAAGCGCGCCATGATTTCCAGCGCCGCGGGGGATCTGTCCTCGTCGCGGATCAGGACTACGCCGAGTCCGGTCTCGATACGTTGCCTTTTCAGCAACAGCTCCGCGTCAGGCAAGGAGTCGTCGCGTCGCGGCTCCAGGGGTCTCAAGGGGCGCCAGTATTGGCGGAGGGCCGGGACTGAAACGAATTCCCTTTCGGGATAGCGCAGGGCGGTCAGCGCTCCGCCAAAGACGCAACCTGTGTCGAGGCAGACGGCGTTGCCCGCGATTCGCGGGTTGGCTTCGGGGCAATGACCATAGGCGACCAGGGCTTTGCCGGAATAATCTCTGGCCCAGTCGTTGCGAATGGGCAGGCCGTATTCGTCCTTTTCGCCGGAAGGATCGCCGTAAAGGCAAAATTCGCGGACATGGGCCGAGGAGCGAGCT
>CAMWPE010000198.1 GCA_947176055.1 uncultured Desulfovibrio sp. | reverse complement strand
CCCATAGGCGTCCATATAGCCCATTCCCCCTTCGGCGGTTCTGGAGGGAGATCTGCCGGGAATAGCTTCCAGGGAGCGTGGCCCCCCCGGCGGTTCGATGCCGCTATGCCGGGGCGAATAAGCCGATTTTGCTAAAACGCCGGATCCCGCGAAACATATCGCGAAAGCGAGCGATAATATTGTAATAAATTTCAAATCAGGCGCCCGAATTGCTTCAAAAATCTGATATCATTCTCGAAGAATAATCTTAAATCATTAATCCCGTATTTTAACATGGCTATGCGCTCGACCCCGAGCCCAAAGGCGAAACCGGTTGAATCCGGAGGATAGCCGGCCGCCTCGTACACGGCGGGATCGACCATTCCGCAACCGAGAATTTCCACCCAGCCGGTGCCTTTGCATACGCGGCATGTTTCGCCGCCAAGCTCTCCGGCGCCCTGACACACCGCGCAGGAGATATCCGCTTCGGCCGAGGGTTCGGTAAATGGAAAATAACTGGGCCGGAATCTAATTTTTGTTTTGCGGCCGAAAACTTCCCTTGCCATATAAAGCAAGGTTCCTCGCAAATCGCCCATTGTAATATTCGCGCCCACGCGCAACCCCTCGATCTGGTGAAACATGGGCGTGTGAGTTAAATCCGAATCGCGTCGATAAACTTTTCCAGGAGCGATAACGGCGAGGGGGGGCTGTTTGGCCAGCATTGTCCGGGCTTGCACAGGCGAAGTATGGGTGCGAAGGAGGACAGTGTCCGAGATATACAGGGTGTCGTGCATATCGCGCGCCGGATGATCGGGAGGGATATTTAGAGCTTCAAAATTGAAACGGTCAATTTCGACTTCAGGCCCGGAAGCGATATTGTAGCCCAGGCGGATAAAAATATCGCAAATTTCTTCTGTTATTAAAGTAACAGGATGCAGTGTCCCTTCCCAAAAATCGCGCCCTGGCATGGAAGGATCAAATCGCGCCAGTTCGTCCCGCTCCTTGAGCGCGTCCAGCTCGGCCTTCCTGGTCGCGAAAAGTTTCTGGCAACGCTCCTTAACCCTGTTCGCGATCTGGCCGACTTTCGGCCTCTCTTCGGGGGAAAGCGAGACGAGACGGCTCATTATATTTGCCAACCGGCCTTTGCGTCCAAGAAATTCGATGCGCAAAGTCTCCAGCTCTTCGTCTGTTTCCGCGACGGCGAGTCCCGTGGCCAGACCGGGCTCCAGCTTTTCCAGTTCTTCTATAAGATCCATCTCCGCTCCGTCCGCTTTATCGCGCGGCTGACACAGGTCTAAAAGCCGGGAGCTTGCCGGGCGCCTATAAAAAATAACCGCGCGGTATACCGCTAAACATCCCGCAAAATCTTTTTCTCAATATCACCATGCGGAAAATTGTCAATTTTTAAGGGCTGTGGGCGAAAGTATATTAAAATAAAAAGAGTTTCCGCGAGAGGAAACCCTTTGTAAAAAAACGGTCGAACGTCGCCGCCGGGAAGATCAGCGGCGACCATCGCTAATTTTTTTCGCGAGCTATTTCGCCTCGGCTGCGAGAGCCTGTTTAGCCGCATCCACTATGGCCGCGAAGTCTTCTTTCTTTTCGATAGCCATATTGGCCAGAACTTTCCTGTTTAATTCGATGCCCGCGAGGGCCAGACCATGAATAAATTTGCTATAGGAAAGATCATACTGACGAACGCCGGCGTTAATGCGCATAATCCATAATTCTCGCATATCCCTTTTTCGCTGTTTGCGACCGACGAACATATTGGACCATGACCGTTCGACCGCCTCTCTGGCTGTGCGATACAGTTTATGCCGGGCTCCCCGGAAACCCTTGGCCAAATCCAGATATTTTTTGTGCCGTCTATGCGTTGTTACTCCTCTCTTGACTCGCATATCGCGAAACCTCCTTTTTCCGGTCGAGGCGGAGGATAGCCAGCCGGAATAATCAGCGTTAAGCTTTAAATTAATACAATTTTTCGCCCTTATCCATGGTCGGGAATCGAGTCAAAACGAATCCGCCTGATATGGACGAATGAAGTTTAGCCGTTGGGCAACATTCTGCGGACGGCCTTTTCATTGGTTTTATCGACCAGCGCCGCCTGACTTAAGCGCATTTTCCTGCCTGGGGATTTTTTGGTTAAAATATGTCTCAAATTCTGGCGGCGTCTCTTAAACTTGCCCGATCCTGTCTTCGCGAATCTTTTCGCGGCGGAGCGTCTGGTTTTTATCTTTGGCATAAAACACCTCTTTTACGCGGCGGAGCGCCTGGTTTTTATCTTTGGCGTAGCGCGCCGCTTTTAATAAAAAACGTCCGCGCGGCGGACGCGAAGTATAAAACAAGATTAGACCGGCAAAAATCTGCCAGAATTTATAAATTATCGCAAGCCTTTATTTTCGCGCGAGCGTTGCTCCGCCGACGCGGCCCGCGAATTCATGGGTAAATCTTCCATGATAAAGAAACGTAGCCCTGGCTTGACGACGCGCTGGCAACTAAAATCCAGCGATATTCGTTGTTCGCGACGCGCTCCGCGCGTTTATTTTTTCGGAACCAGCAACATCTGAACAGTCCTGCCTTCCGATTTCGGCTCCTGATCAAGTTTTGCGACGTCCGAAAGATCCTGGATCATCCTTTCCAGGATAACGACTCCCCTGTCCTTATGCACGATTTCCCGTCCGCGAAAGAATACCGTAACCTTGCATCGATCCCCGTTTTCAAGGAAACGACGGATATGTCTTAATTTAGTCTCGTAATCGTGATCGTCGGTTTTGGGACGGACTTTGATTTCCTTGATCTGAATGACGCTTTGACGTTTTTTAGCGTCGGCTTTCTTTTTTTGCTGTTCGTATTTATATTTGCCGTAATCCATTATCCGGCAGACAGGCGGATCGGAAGCGGCCGCTACTTCCACCAAATCCAGGCCTGCCTCGCGAGCGATAGACAGAGCCTCGCTTACCGGCAAAATGCCCAGTTGATCTCCTTCCGCGCCGATGACCCGCACTTCCCTGGCGCGGATCATATCGTTTCGTCTTACGCCATCCGCCGGCGCGTCCCTGCGTGGTCTAACATTAGGCGAAGCTATAGCTCAATCCTCCTTTTTTGAAGGGCTCCTCGGCATCCCGGCGTATCAACTCCGCGGTTTCCGCCAGGGATTTCCGCCCCATATCTTCTCCCGCGCGCAAACGGACGGAAACAGTTCCATCCAGCGCTTCCTTCTCTCCGATTATAAGGCTGTACGGAACTTTCTCCAGCCTCGCTTCTCGTACTTTGAACCCAAGTTTTTCGTTGCGAAGATCCGCGGCGGCCCTTATTCCCAGAGAAAGGAGTTCGGCTTCGACTTTTTTAGCCGCTTCGTACGCTCCTTCGCTTACCGTAAGGATCCTCGCTTGCTCCGGCGCGAGCCATGTTGGCAACGCTCCGGCGTAATGCTCAAGCAGTATGCCAATAAATCTTTCAACCGAGCCCATAATTGCCCTGTGAACCATTACCGGTCTGCGTTTTTCTCCGCTTGTGTCCACATAAGTTAAATCAAACCGCTCCGGCAGGGTAAAGTCGATCTGTATTGTCGAGCATTGCCATTGCCTGTCCAGGGAATCGGTTAGATTTACGTCAATTTTTGGGCCGTAAAAAGCTCCGTCGCCTTCGTTTATCTCGTATGGCAGACCGGCCTTGACAGCCGCGTTTATTAATGCGGAAGTGGCCATTTCCCACGCTTCGTCGGTTCCTATGCTGTCTTCCGGACGTGTTGAAACGACTATTTTAAATTTAAAATCAAATAAATTCATCAGCGTCCGGATGAGATCGATAACTTTTAAAATTTCGGCTTCGAGACTTTCCGGAGCGCATATAATATGCGCGTCATCCTGGGTAAATTGTCTTACCCGTTTAAGCCCGTGCAGGACACCGCTTTTCTCATGCCGGTGCACGACGCCGAGCTCGAAAAAGCGTTTGGGCAAATCTCGATAACTATGCGTGTCATGCCTGTAAATGAGCATATGTCCCACGCAGTTCATGGGTTTTATCCCGTACTCGTCCTTTTCTATATGAGTAAAATACATATTTTCTTTATAATGCTCGTAATGACCGGACTTCCGCCATGTCTCCGCCCGCAATAATTGCGGACCCTGCACCAATTCGTAGCCGCGGCGCAAATGTTCCTTGCGCCAGAAATCCTCCAGAATCGTCCGGACCATCATGCCCTTTGGCATCCAGAAAACCATGCCGGGAGCCACATGCTCCTCGAAATCAAACAGGCGCAATTCGCGTCCAAGAATGCGATGATCCCTTTTTTTCGCCTCTTCCAGAACGCGCAACCGCTCCTCCAGATCCTTTTTATTGGCGAACGCGGTTCCGTATATTCTGGAGAGCATTTTGTTTTTTTCGTCGCCTCGCCAGTACGCGCCGGCAAGAGACAATAATTTCGCGTTGGTCGCGAAACCCGTATGCGGAGCGTGCGGTCGTTTGCAGTATTCGGTTAAGGCGCCGCAACTATATACTAT
>CAMWPE010000197.1 GCA_947176055.1 uncultured Desulfovibrio sp. | reverse complement strand
TAGCCGTTCATGCCGGCGTTGATGGCTTCTTCCCTGTCTTCGTCGAAAGCGTTGGCGGTCATGGCGATTATGGGGATGGACGCCTTGAAGGGATCATCCAATTCGCGTATCGCGCGCGTGGCTTCGTAACCGTTCATAATCGGCATTTGCACGTCCATTAATATCAGATCGTAAGCGCCTATCGCCGCATCGCGGATTCTTTCAACCGCCTCGCGCCCGTTTTCCACGATATCAACCTCGAAACCCGCTTCTTCCAGGAACATTTGCGCTATTTCCTGGTTCATTTCATTGTCTTCCACAAGAAGCAGTTTTTTGCCCTCGAATACGCGGGGATTTTCTTCCGGCTTGTCTTCCTCTGGTTCGACGCGCGCGGGAGAAGAAAGAATCTTCCTCAATTCCGAGAGGAACAGCGGTTTCGAACAGAAAGACGTTACGCCGGCTTCTTTGCCCTCTTCTTCGATATCGGTCCAGTCATAAGCGGTGAGCACAATTATCGGAACTTCCGGCGGGACATTTTTGCGTAGACGCCGGGTTAACTCGATGCCGTTCATATCGGACATGATCCAGTCAATCAGATAAAATCCGTAAGCGTCGTTCTGCTCGGCCGCGAATTGCGACCGGATAAGCGCTTCTTTGCCCAGCGTCGTCCAGTCCGGCCGCATATCAAGTTCGGAAAGCATTTTGCCAAGACTTGTGCAGGTATTGACATCGTCGTCCGCCACCAGCGCCCTGGCTCCCGCGAATTGCGGCAAAGGCGCGTCAGGCTCGCTGATTTCGCTTACTTTAAATGTAAAAGCGACGGTAAATTCGGAGCCTTTCCCTGTTTCGCTCTTCACTGTGATGGCGCCGCCCATCATATCCACGATCTTTTTGGTGATCGCCAGTCCCAGGCCGGTGCCCTGGATGCCGCTTACCGTGGAGGTCTGTTCCCGCTCAAAGGGCTCGAACACATGCTCCAGGAATTTTTTGCTCATACCAATGCCATTGTCCCGAACGCGGAATTCGAAATCGGCGACTCCGTCTCGCGCGGCCGTTTTCTGGATCACGCGGGCGCTGACTTTTCCGCCCGGCTGGGTATATTTCATGGCGTTGCTTAATATATTCAAAAGAATTTGATTCAGACGCAATCTGTCGCAAAATATGGTTTCATTCTTTACATCGAGGGTATCGAGCTGAAAATCCAGTTGTTTAGCCCGGGCGTCGGCTTGCACTATGGTGCGCAGATCGTGCAGTATATCCGATAGGCTTACTTCCTGTTCCTCGATCTTCACTTTGCCGCTCTCTATCCGGCTCATATCCAGTACGTCGTTGATCAGGCTCAAGAGATGGTTGCCGGACGTCATGATCTTGCCAAGGTAGCGTCGCACCATGGGGGCGTTGCCAATATTGGACGCCGCTAGAGCGGTAAAACCGATGATCGCGTTCATGGGCGTGCGAATATCGTGGGACATATTATTGAGAAAAGCGGTCTTCGCCGCGCTGGCGTAGCGCGATTGCGCCAAAAGTTCCGCCAGTTCTTTCTTCTGCTCGTGTTCGCGGCGCATGGCCTCGTCAATATTGCGGAATCCTAACAGCACCATCGCGTTGTCCCTCGCGTCGGCTCCGGAAGCGCGAACAAAGGCGAATTGATAATAGCGCGATTCCCCGTCCTCCAAAATCCTGTAGGCGCCGCTGTATTCTTCTTTCTTTGCCAACTGCTTGCGGACCGTCGCCAAAGCCAGGGCATTTTTCAGATACTCGCGATCCTCGGGATGCGCCTTTTCATGGATATAATTTTCTATAACCTTGCCGTATCTTGAGTCTGTCCAATATTCGGCCGGGGTTTCGTTATTTTCGGCGCCGGCGATTTTTATAACCCTGGATTCGCCTTTGTCTGGATTTACGGCGAGCACGTTGGCGTAATCGCGACTTAAAGCCCGCACAATGGCCAATTGACTTGCGAGATCCTGATTTGCCTCTTCCTGCGCCGTGAGAAGTCGCTTGTTCCACTTTCCCCTTAACCACATCATCATAAAAATACTTATGGCCAAAGTCGCGGTAAGCCCGAGGGCGAGCATGATGCCGGGATTGGCCCGCATATAATGCGCGAGGCTCATTTCCTCGGCGTTCATGGAAGTATATTTGGAGCCAAGTTGATTCAGGGTAGCCGGCGGCACGGCGCCAATGGCTTTTTTCAGAATGGTGATCAATTCGTGATCGTCGCCGGCGGGCACAAACATCCTGAAGCCGACGCCGCCGTCATTCATTATGGCGTAAGTCAGGCCAGATCCGGGATTGCGGGTCACATAAGTTTGGGCTGTGAAGGGTAACGAATAGGCGGCATCCGCCTCGCCGTCCTGTACCGCGCGAATGGCGTCCTTGGCCGTCTCGAAATATTTTATTTTCAGATTTTTCAGCAAACCGTCCGGAAGATTGAGCGGCGTGGAATTGGACAGGGCAAGAATCCTGACCGGACCGCGAAAATCGGCGCGCGTTACCCTCGCGAGCCCTGTTAAAATATACGGCTCGGTAGTAAAACCTGTAAAAAACGCGTTATCTTTGGTTGGATTGGCGCCGATTTTATCGAGCACGACATTCACTTCGCCATTTCCCGATTTGCTGATATAATCAATCTCGCTATCCGGGGGAATGAGATCGTATGGCAAGCCAAGCGTCTGCATTGTTTTGGCGAAAAAATCCGGCAAAATGCCTTTTAATGCCCCGCCCTCCACATATGAATAGGGCGGAATATCCCTGCGCGAAGTGGCCTTGATCGCTTTGCTTCCCCGGGAGACCGCCGCCATGTAGTCGTCCTCGCGGGAGGAAAATTCCGGAACGCTCGATATGTCCGGCCCGTAATGGCGATAATATAACTCATTCTGCCAATCCCCCTCGTTTAAATTCATCTGCTCGATGGCCGCGTTAATTTCGTCAATAATGGCCTGATCTTCCTTGCGCGCTATAATATAAAAATTATCGCTATTGATTACATCGAGGGTAGTCTCGTTTACGGGCTTTCTCAAATTGCTGGAAAGAATCGCGTCAACGTCCCCTTTCTGCAACGCCGCAGACATTTTGTCCGGCGATTCGAATTCAATAAGCTCGTAGGAAAAACCTTTGTCGTTCGCGAACTTGTCCAGCCAGTCATTCTGGGTGCTTCCCGCCACCGCGCCGATTTTCATACCGTTGTAAGTCGCGTAGTCTCCGGCTCTCAATTTTTTGTTATTCAGTCTTTTGGACAGAATAGTGTGATTGCGTCCCACGGGCAGGGAAAAAGCGAAATCTTTCTCCCTGTCAGGCGTGCGCCGCGCCGACGAGACGATATCAATCTCGCCGTTTTTAAGATCCTCCTGCATTTCATGCCAGGACTTTTCAAAACCCTTGAACACAAAATTGAGATGCGAATATTCGGAGAGCAGGGACAACAAATCTATGCCGTAACCAGTCAGATTCCCTTCCGGGTCCTTCGAATGATAGCCGGCGAAATTGAACACTCCGGCCTTCGTCTCCCGGTTGGGAGCGTCGTTGGTTCCGGTTTGCGCTGAAAAAACCGCGGTTCCGGTCGAGAGCGCCAAAATTAGCGCCGCTATAAAAATATTTAAATTTTTCATTGCGATTCGGATAATATTTAAAAAGGACGCCGCGCTATCCGCTCGATACCGTCTCTCTTTCGCGGGCTTCCCAGATGGTCGACCAGCGAAATTCTTTAGCGGATGGAAATAGCGAGCGTCGTATGGATAGCTGGATTAATAAAACGCGACAGGAATTATATAGAATCCCGGGCCGGCCTTCAAGACTGACGCCGTGAATGGACTTTTCGGGACCGGGTAAGAGATATGAGCGCAACGGATCAGGCAGCCCCTCGCGGAACAGGCGCGCCTCCTTCCGGGTCCCGAACTGACTAGCTTTCGTCGCGCTTTGGACAAGAACGGCAAACGGGATCCGGATTCCGGTCGCGTAGGAGGGAACGAAAATTTTTCCACTCCTCTCCATTCCATAAAACGAGAGGATCGACCGCATTCGCGTCGCCAAAAACTTTTCTCCTCGCTTTTTGAGCGGCGAAAGGAGGATTGAGATACACGCAGGGCGAAAGAAAGCCGTCGGCGTCGATATATAAAGTTTTTAAAGCGTTTTCGCGGCAACCGTTTTCATGGACAACGTTTTCGGCCGGAAGGGCGAAGTGAATAAATCTGCCGTCCGCTTCCGCTTTCCTGGAGATCTTTTCCAGGATTCCTCGCGCTTTTTCGATAGCTGCTTTATCGCGCGGCAAAATCGCCCATTTTTCATGCGACGGATGCGATATATAATCCAGTGTGCTGATTACCGCCAGATCCGCGTCGATTTTTGCCATTATCCTGGGCAATTTAAGGGCCGCTTCCATCCTGTCAGCGAGCATGATATAGGCGATATGGATTTCCGGGCCCCGCCCTATTTCCCGGATTTTTCGTTTCAGAATCGCCGCGCTTTCGCAAACGCGCTCAAAGCTTATCCCGCGCCTTATGGA
>CAMWPE010000196.1 GCA_947176055.1 uncultured Desulfovibrio sp. | reverse complement strand
GTTATATGCCGTACTTCTAGCCAACGCGTTTGCGGGCTTTGTCATTAGCGGCTCGGTCGGGGTTGTGCGACGTTTGCATGAGTTTCTGGTAAGCTTCGAACTGGCGATTTACTTCGATCATGTTTACCATTTCGGTTACTACTTCGACATTGGATTTTTCGGTGAAACCCTGCTCTACCCTGGCGCCTTCGGCGTAGGCGTCTCCTTCGGCGACGTCGACATTGTCGCGGGGTTTGTATAAATTATAACCAAGTTTTTCCAGATTCTGCGGATTTTCCACGCTGATCAGATCCACGCGGCTTATATTGACATTGTCGGCCGAGATTTGACCGTCGCCGGCGATTACGATATTGCGCGTCCCTTGAGGAATGGTTATGGGACCGCCGTTGCCCATCAGGGGATAACCCTGCGGAGTTACGATTGTTCCGTCGCTGGACAGCACAAAATGGCCGTTTCTTGTCAGATACTCTCCGGTGGGCGCCTGCACGCGGAAAAAGGCGTTTTCGCCGGAAATGCAGAGATCGAGGGCGTTGCCCGTAAATTCCATAGCTCCCTGGGAATAATCGATCTGCGACACGGCTATTCTGGGTCTGGCCATATTTTTGGGTTCAGGAAAAAGCGGATCGGACCTCAAATGCATTAAGGGCTCGCGGATTTCGTCATGCGCGTAATAAGCCATGGTGTCCTTGAAAGCCAAGGCCTCGCGTTTATAGCCATGCGTATTTACATTCGCCAAATTATTGGCGATAAAGTTCATTCTATGTTCGGTCGTCAGCGCTCCAAAAACGCCGCTAAACATCGCGTCTTGCATACTCTCTCCATTTCAGGCGCGTTTACGGCCCGTAAAACCTGTCTCAAGGTTGCGATTTCAAATTTTACAATACTTATGCAAGAGCCGCGCCAGATACAAAAAAATGGTCGTCGTTTTTTCGGGAGAAATCGCCCGTTTCGCCATGCCGGGACGTCGGAGACCCAAAGGTATAAGAAGAAAAGAAGCGCGACCGCTATTAATGCCGCGTATAAGGAAGAAGGAAGGATTCAGGTGTCGCGCGGCCAAATACGAACGGGAACTTTGTCCGCGCGCGACGACGGAAAGCGAGTCCGGACGCTCTAAAAAATTCTATTTTGCCCTGAAAAGCGCGAGAATTTTTCCAGAGCGGGCGCGGCGGAGAGCGTCTCCGATTAATTGGCGCGGAAAGGGATATAAATAACCTTCCCCAGCGTCATTATTTTGAGCGACGCGTTTTAACTTATGGAAGTCCGGCTTTAACGGTTTCCGGAGAAGCCAAAAGCGAAATTTCGCACTTCGCGCGAGCTGTTCTGCCCGCGGAATCGACGGCCGCGATTTCGGCGACTCCGGCGCGTTCCGGTCGCCAAAAAATAGTTTCTCCAGGGGCCGTTTTGCCGATATAAGTTGTCCCCGCGTACCAGCTGATAAGCCCCGCTTCGGAATCCGCCGCGGCTATCAGGGGGATTTTAAAATCGGCGTCCCTCGCCAGTTTCTGGTAAACCACATTCTTTTTTGGCGACAGTATCCGCGGAGGGGGAGAGACTGTTGTCCGGCCAGCGCATTCCGGCGCCCAGGCGGGAGGATCTGGCTTGTTGACGCCAGCTCTTTCGAAAATTCTTTTTAAATCGGACGGCCAGATTTCCCAGATTTTTTCTTCCGTCCTTCCCGGATCGGGATGACAGGCGCGCAGACCTGTGGTCTTGTCAACGAGTATCCGACGAAGGACGCCAGTGTCTCTCGTCGGCGAGACTCCGGGAATAAATATCGTCTCTCCGGTTTGCGCGATTCCATCCCTTGAGAAATCGCCGGTGGCCGCGTAAACCGGAGCTTTTTCCAGATTCAGGGCGACGAAGAGACTTTTCTGGCGATCCGTCGCTTTCCGCAACGAAGATAATCCGGCGACTACATCCTGAAACAGCGGGAGGGCCGTTTTCGCTCCGACAAATAACGGATTGGGCTCGTTATTAAAATTGCCTACCCACACCGCTATGACGTATTGACCGAAAGTTCCGATTGTCCAGGCGTCGCGATAGCCGTTGGAGGTGCCAGTCTTATATCCGCAGGCCAGATAACGGCCGGCATTTTTTACAACCGCTTCTGGTCTCTCCAGCATCCAGAGGGTTAGCCAGGCCGCTTCCGGCGAAAGAAGCCTGCGCGGAGCGACGTCTTTTTCCCCGCGCGCGAGCCTGACGGGTCGCCACAGGCCGCCGTTAAGTAGCGCCGCGTAGAGGGATGTCAATTCGCGCATGCTTATTTCCGCGCCGCCAAGCGCGAGCGCCAGACCATAATAATTCCGATCATGGGGAAATTTTATCTCCGCGCTCTTGAGAAAATCGTAGAGATCCGGCGAGCGCAGTTGTTCGGTCAGCAGAATAGCCGGCAAATTGCGGCTGGACTTCAGTGCCTCCGCCGCCGTCACCGGTCCGCGAAAGCCGTAATCAAAATTTTCAGGATCATAGCCCCCAAATGATCTTGGACTATCAGGCAAAACGGAGGCGGGGTGAATCAATCCCTGATCCAGCGCGAGTCCGTAGATGAATGGCTTCAGGGTCGATCCGGGCGAACGCCTGGCGCGCGTTCCGTCGACCTGTCCGGCTATGGCGACATTATTAAAATCGGCGGAGCCGGCGCAGGCTACGACGCTGACTTCCCGGGCGTCGACGATCATCGCGGCGGCGTTTTCCACTCCGTAGAATCTTCCTCTTTCCGCGAATGAGCGCAAGGCGCCCTCGAGCGCCTTCTGAAGATCTTTCTCAATGTATGTTTCTATAAGATCTCGTTTCTCCCTCTCAAACAGTTCCGCTACCAGATGCGGCGCCAATACGCGGCTGGAGCCGGGCGCGGTTATTTCCAGCGGCGGCGCGACGCCGTCCCCGTCTTCGAGGATCCGGCGCAACATATCACGGGCTTCCGCGAAAGATTCTCCGCGAATGGGATGTCTTTTCGCCGGATTTTGCGGCGTGACCGTCAAAGCCTGAATTTCATGCCTGGTAAGCCGTTCCGCCGGTTTATTAAAATATAGTCTCGCGGCGGCCTCCAATCCTTCGATATTTCCTCCGTAAGGGGCGAGATTGAAGTAAGCCTCAATAATTTCGTCCTTCCCGTAATGCCGCTCGATACGCAACGCGTCCCAAATCTGGCGCGCTTTGCCAGCGATGGTATTGGTCTTGAGGCCTCCGCGCATGCGGGCCACCTGCATGGTAATCGTCGATCCCCCCAGCCTTCGGCCTCCTCCCAACATGCCAAGCGCTCCGCGAAGCAACGAAAAGATATTGACGCCGGGATGCGCGTAAAAATATTGATCCTCATATTTTAAAAGCGCGTTTATGGCGTAATCCGGAATTTTATCAATGCCTGTCCTCAAGCGGTATTTGTCGTCAGAGGCGAGCCCGATTTTCAGGACGCCGCCGCCGCTATCCAGAGCGATCTTGCCAAAGGGAATATTTTCCAGCAACGGCGGCCTTTCCGAAAAATGAATGCTCGCGAACAGCGCGCAGACGCCCATAAAAAGACCCGCTAAAACGCCTTTGGCCAGTCTTTTCATTCCCTCTATTTTATTTTCAGGACTCCTCCCTCGCCCTGACCGTAAACTGTCTGATCGTACATCGCCTCGCCCCTGATCGCGGGAATCCGGAAAATACCTTTGTTCGCCGCGCGGATTTTATATGAGAAGCCGACCGGCTCGGAATCAAGATCCGCGTAAACGAGGATCCTGTCGTCCCGACGATCAATATATTTGATTTTGCCGTTTTCCTCGCGTTCAGTTTCGCGACCCAGGATAAATTCGGCGCCGCCCGGCAAAAGGTCGGCTATTACGCAATCCTGTTTCCGGCCATTGGTCATACGGGCTTCCGCCCGAACCGTTATTTCGTCGCCTTGCTCAAATTCTGTAACCGGCTCGCCGTTTTTATTAAAATATATTCGAGTTATCGCTATGCCTCTGTCCTCCGCGGCCAGATCCGGCGCGCGATCGTAACCTGTCTGACTGACTTGCCAGAATAATTTGCCAGACTCTTTTCCCGGTTCCAGGAGGATCCGGGAGCATTGATCGATATCGAATTCGAGCGCTTTGCCCCCGGCGAAAAGTCTTGTTTCGCCTCTTCCGTTTTCGGGACACGAGATTTTTGTTTTTAATGCTTCGGAAGCGTTGACGAAACCGGACGCCGTCAAAGCCCTTACGCCCCAGCTAGCCGAAAAAGTGGCGAAGCCTCCGTCCGATAAAGCAGCGACGCTGGAATCGTAAAAATCTTCCCGGATGTCATCCGGCAAGGAGTCCGGAAAATATTTTCCCAGGAGATAGGCGCCCATCGCCTTTTGGGCGTACTCGTCGAACCAGCCTCCATTCGCCGCCGGAATCGGGACGACCGGCGCCTCCCCTCCGACGAACATTTCCTTGCGGGCAGCGGCCAGGAAGAGAGCCGCCGCGTCGTTTTTCCAGTCGCCCGTCCCTCTTTTTTCCAGCTCGCGCTCCAGATTTTCTATTAATTGC
>CAMWPE010000195.1 GCA_947176055.1 uncultured Desulfovibrio sp. | reverse complement strand
AAGCTCGACGAAGAAACAAGAGCGAAAATAGCCAAAGTTGGAAAGGAAAAAATCAGCGAAAAAGAGCGCGAGTATCAGGCGGAATTGAACCAGATCAACGATATCCTGCGCGAAGTAGAAAAAGCGCGGCTTTTAAGAAAATAATTTTTCGAGTAACCAGCATCCCATTAATATTTATAAATTAGCTTCGCGTCTTCCCGCGCGATATTTAATAAACTCGCGCCGCTTTTCCGTCGCAAGGGCGCTCGACTTGGCGATTATTTTTAAAGTGGAATAGCGCGACGCATTCTAAATCCGTTCCCTTATTTCCGCTCCTCCGCTCCATTTTTTATCCTGGAGGTACCCCCATGCCGGATATGCAAACTTCCGTAAACAACTTTTCAAATCGCCTTATTAGCGCGCAAAAGGCGCTCGAAAACGCTCAACAAAAAACGCTTGAGGCCGGAACGGATATCTTCGCGACCATTGAAAAATGCGCCGAAATGCTTTTGCCTCCCGGCGATAACAAGTCGACTTACAAACTTCAGGAAGAAGTGGAGGCGATTTTCAAAAAATTTCAAATAGCCGTGAAAGAGCGGCGAAAACAAATCGAAGCCAATCTTGATCTGCGAAGAAAAATCGAAGAATACGGCGAAGGTCTCATAGTAGTAGTATTCGGTCGCACAAACGCGGGCAAAAGCACCCTAGGCAACTTCATGCGGGGAAAAAGCCTCAAACATGCCGCTTTTCCAAATGCCTGGAGAGACGATGATAAATTCGTCGGACCTATCAAAGTCATCGCCCAGGACTCAACTTCGGAAACTGCTTCCGAAATTAGCGAATTTAAAGAAGGCTCTACAGAAACTACCAAAGAAATCCAGTTGTTCAAATTGCCGGGATTCTTGTGGATTGACACTCCTGGTTTTGGTTCCACCAACGACAACACTCTGGGAAAGATGGCTCGCGATTACACAAAGACTGCGCACCTTATTATCTATCTCGAACATACTGACAATCCTGGGCAGAAAAGTATAACTGAAAATATTGTACCCTTTTTACAAGAAGGCAAAAGAAATACTCTCGTAGCTATTAATCATTCCGATACAATGACAGTCGTCAAAGGATCGGATGGCAAAAGCCTTAAGGGTCCGGATGGCAAAATTCTCCGGAGCCGAGTGGCTAAAGATCCCAAACGCAGGAGCGAGCAGGAGAAATATATGGAGGACGAACTTACTCGAATACTTGGAGATAAGAGTATTGGCGCTATTAGCATTTCAATGTTCCTCGCCAACGAAGCCATAAAAAATAATGATGAAGATCTTTACCGGGATTCCAATATCGACAGTCTTTTCCAAAAAATCGAGGATTTGATTCCCGATAATCAAACGGCCCTCAAGTTAAAATTCGGAAAAACCCTGCAAGACTGCGTGGTATGTATTAACGAAACGCTTGACGAGAAGGAAGCGGATAACGGAGAAGCTCTAGACGCGGCTTGCGAACACAAGATTTTGACATTGAGCGCCATGGAAAAAAGCGTCAACGCCTTGCGCGAAAAAGTCCGGCAATGCGAGCAAGATTTTAACGTCGATGTGGAGACGCGAAGGATCGTCGATCCCATTATGAATATAGTAAGAGTTGAACTTGGCAACGCTCTTGAGAACGCGCAAACAAAGCTTGAAGCAATGGAAAAATCATCGGGCGCCAATTCTATAATAGATCATATTAAAATATGTTTTGGCGCGACAGGAAATAATTTTCCAAAAAGACGGCAAAATCCGAATGACAGGAATGACGCCTCCGCATATTTGCAATCAATTATAGAAGAAATGCAAAAAAGGATCGAACACGCCACCTTCGCGACGGTTAACGAGACGATAAAAAAGCTCCTTAACGATATCTGGACCAGCGAAGCGGAAAATCTTGCCCGCGATTTTCCCGAAATTGAAAAAGCTCAGCTTAAACGCAGAACAGAAACTTTTACCTATGAAGTAACCGAAATATACACTTCCAGACGATCCCCATCCGGAGTCATCGAGCATGTAAAAAGCTGGTTTGGTGCCACATATTCGAGCACGCATACTAGAAAGGTACAAAAAGAGCAGACGATAGATTTGGGCTATAACACCGACGAAGAAAGGGCTCGAGTAATTCGCAATCTGGAAAATAGTCTTCGCGATTACGTCCGCGACCAACTGACCTTCGCGAAAAACGAATGCGTGGTCAAAGGATTGGAATTACTTGGCAACGCCTCCGCCTCTCTCAAGACGGCGCGCGAAAGTCTTGTCGCCCAAAGGGACAATCTACTCAAAGAACTGGACGCGCTTGGAAATTAACCATGCTAGTAATTCTAAATTCCACCAACGCGTGCAATTTAGGTTGCCGATATTGTTCCGCGAAAACCAACGCGTCCGTTCGGCGCGATCTCTCGGAAGACGATTGCCGGCATCTTGTCGCCCAGCTCCCGGCCATTCTCAAGGAAGACGAGCCCGTAACCTGGCTCTGGCATGGCGGCGAACCAACGTTGCTTTCTCCGGAGCAATTCGACGCCATGCAAACCATTCTTTCAACTTTGGCGGATCATCTCCAAAGAACTCTTATGCAATCGAACGCGTACGCGGTGACCAAAGACTGGATCAATGTTTTGCTTAAACACGATGTCAGCGTCGGCGTTTCTCTTGACGGACCCAAAGAGACGCATGACGCGGCTCGTCCCGCGATCAACGGTTCCGGAACTTATGACCTTGCTCGCGCCAACGCTCTAGCCTTGCGCGACGCCGGTATTGCTGTTTCCCTGCTCTGCACACTCGATAAAACACATATTGGCCGGGAAGAGATGATTCTCGACTGGCTTATCGAAATGGATATGCCAATCCGTTTTAATCCCTTAAGCAGATTCGGGAGATCTAGCGAATCTCTCTCCGGCGCGGAATATTACAGCTTCCTGATCGATTTATTTAAGGGAGTCCTAAAAAAACGATATTCCGGTTCAATCCAGCCGCTCGAATGGATGTCGCGTTCCGTAATTTTTGACGAGGAAGCAACCGAATGCGCCTACAATGGCCAATGCGGTAAAACTTTTTTCAGCATTGGCCCAGGAGCCGAAATTACCCCATGCGGAAGATTAAAAAAATCTTTTGGCAATTTGCGCGACTCGACGCTCTATGAACTCTGGCAATCTTCCGAATGGAGCTCCTTGCGGGAAAGATCGGATCGGCTCGCGGCCGGAGAGTGTCGCTCATGCGAAATCTGGAATTTTTGCAAGGGAGGTTGTCCGGCCGACGAAGATAATCGTCTGGAAAAAGCGGAATGCGACGCGAAACGGGAATTTTTCGCCTGGTTGCGTACCGACGGTCTGGAACTCTATAGAAAAGCGCTAATCGAACGGAAAAAAGAGATTCGCTCCGCGCTCGAACTTTTGCGCGCGGAAAAAGACCGGATGTTAGTCTAGCGCGCCTTTGCCATGTACGATCTCCTCTTAATAAACACGCATAGGCAACGCGATTTTGACGGCGGCGGTTATGCCGATTGGCTGGGAGTCCGGTTGCTGGCCTCGTATATTGAGGATTGCGGTTATTCGGCCCGTGTCTTTTCGGGGTTTACGCATGAATGTGTCGAAATATTGCGCGAGGAACTCCCGCGGGGAGTAAAGGTCGTCGGCTTCGCTTGCGATTACGATAATTGGCGGGAAGTAATGAATCTCGCGAAAATGATAAAGGAGGAGTACGGCGTCCCCGTAATCGTCGGCGGCCATCAGGCGATAGCTCTGGACAAGGATTTTCTGGAAAAAAGCGGCGTCCTTGCCATCGTGAGGGGAGAAGGCGAAATACCCCTGCATGGATTAATGCAATACCTCATAGACGGCGCCGGTTCGCTAGCGGATATTCCTGGTTTGACCTATCTGGAAGACGGCGCGGAAAAAAGAACGCCCAGTCCCCCGCCGATAGAAAACCTCGACGCTTTGCCTTTTATTGATCCGTCGCTCTGCCTCGATTCCCATTTTCGCGACAGGTACGCCACTGTGATTACAGCGCGCGGTTGCCCTTTTCAATGCGCTTTTTGTTACGAGGGGGGCAACACCCGTCGCGTCCGGTGGCGAAGCGTCGATAATGTCATGGCCGAATTAAAAGAAATGCTGGCTTCGACTCCGGAACTCCGTTTCGCGCTGTTTGTCGATGACACCTTTACGCTAAATAAAAAGCGAATTGCGGAGTTTTGCGACAAACTTCGCGTTTATCGCGAGGAGCGGGATTTTTGCTGGTTCGCGGAAGCGCACGCTTCGACAATGCTCAAGCATCCCGAAATTATTCCCATGATGGTCGACGCCGGACTCGCGAGTCTGCAAATCGGCGTGGAATCCGGAAGCGAACGGGTGTTGAGGGGGTATAACAAAAAAACAACCCCGCAAATGCTCAAGGAAGCGGTAGCGATCTGCAAGGAAGCGAGCGTTGTTCATGTTCCGGCCAATATAATTGTCGGCGGCGCCTTTGAAACCCGCGAGACCATAGAGGAGTAGCGACGTTTTGGTCTGGAATTGGTGGAAAT
>CAMWPE010000194.1 GCA_947176055.1 uncultured Desulfovibrio sp. | reverse complement strand
CGATCGAGTAACCAGCCGCATACCGCCGCCGTAATTTCCGGAGACGCGCAGGCTAGCTCGCGGGCCAGCAACAGATTCGGCTTGACCAGGATTCTTGAGCCGGGAGAGACGGTCGGCCAGCTCTTGTCCAGAATATCGCCCACTATTGAAGACAGATTTTTTTCACCGTAGCTCGCGAGACGGGCGAGAGCGACGACAGGCTCAAGCAAGGGCTTATTCCTTTTTCAGGAAAAGGGAAGCTACGGCGCCGATCAGGGCGACGCTAGCGAGACAATAAAAGACTGAGCGCAGTCCGGATCCGTCCGCTATCCAGCCAAGACACGGTTGCGCGATACCGCCCAGCGTGGAAGCTACGCCCAGGGTAATGCCGGACGCGAAACCGACGTTTTTCGCCAGCAATTTCTGCCCAAGAGCCACTTGCGAACTGAATGAGAGATAAAGAACCAGGCCCATGAAAGGCAACATTGCGTAGGCCCAATATATGCCCGGGACAAACCCAAAGATTAAGATAGCCGGAAACATCAGCCAGAAGGCGATCCGGATTATTTTGACAAATCCCAGTTTGTCCGCGAGAAAACCTCCTATCAGATTGAAAGCGATGCCAAACCCTCCGAAAATAACCAGGGCCAGGGCGCCGGAGCTTCGGGACTGGCCGAATTCGTTTACCCAGTAAAGCGGTATAAAGGTATTGCTCCCTACGAAGACCATGGCCCGGCAGACGATGACGACCAGAAGTTTGTAAAATTCGCGCCAGTCGTTTTCGCCGGCGATTTGGGAGTCAATCTTTTTGGACGCTTTTCCGGCGTCGAGCGAGGATCCGGTTCCGGGCAGGCGGAATATTTGATAAAAAAGAATCGACGCCAGCGTCGCGCCGATAAGGAGAAAAATCGCGAGGCCATGCAATCCGAATGCTCCGCAAAACACGCTTACGATAAGAGGTCCTATAATAAAACCCGCGTTGCCGCCTATGGAAAAGAGACTCAAACCAGTTCCTTTCGTCTCGCCGGAGACCTTGTTCGCAAAGCGCGCTCCCTCCGGATGGAAGAAAGCGGAGCCTACGCCGCTGACGGCGACGGCCGCGCACATTAACCAATAATTGCCCAGAAATCCGAGCAAGCAGATTCCAGTCCCGGCCAGTAAGATTCCAACCGGTATGAACCAGGGCTTGTTATGTCTGTCCGACCAGAATCCGAAGATTGGTTGAATGAGGGAAGCCAGGCAGGAATAAGCCAGCATTATACCCCCGGTAGCCTGGTAATCCAGACTATGCGCGGCGCGCAAATAAGGCAGAGCCGCCGGAAGGGCGCCGCCGTTGACGTCGCAGGACATATGGCCCAGGGTAACGAGAAGCAGTTTTTTCTTTTCCATAGTATTGGCGAAATTGAGTCAGCGAATGGGAGAGAGGTTGGCGGAGAGTCCAAAAATAGTTAAATCGAGCCAGTCGAAAGCGAAATCGAGGCATGCTTCGTCCCCGGCGACGGTCTCGTCCATGATCAGAGCGCGTTTTTTTTCATCGATGGACACCCGGGAAAAAACGTTCATTTTTTCGATGAGCGCGCGAAATTCTTCGGGCTGATACAGACAGAGAAAACAAAAAGCCGCCTGATTGGCGGGCAGAGGCTCTTCGCCGGCCGCTATCATGCTAAGCAAGCTCATATATCGATCATTAAAATAATTATACTTACCCATTTCCTGGGAGTCCATCCAGTTTTGGGCATCGTATTCCTCGCCGTTATTCCAGCCCTGGCAAAATTCCCCGGCCGCGATCAGGAAGCGTTCTTTGGCTCCTTCCGGACCCACGCTCGCCGCTCTACCTAAAGGATACAAGCGACACGCGGACGGACGATCTTCGTAAACGGAGCAACCGGCGGGCGATAGAAAGGGACATTCGCGATCCGGACTTTCGAGCATCCGGACTACTGGCAACTGAAGTCCCGTTTCCGGAATAAGTTGGGATTTGGCGAAGGCGGTCAATAGTTCCTTTCCGGAAATCCCCAGGCTACGGCGCAATCTTAAGACATCGTAAGGAGCGAGGGGCAGAAGCAAATCGCGACAGCATCTATTGAAACAGGGGTTATCGGGACCGCAGTGGAATTTGAAAACCTCGCCGGCGGACAGATCGACGAACTCCGGCGGTTTTTCGCGGCTAAAATAATCCTGGGACATGACGATTCCGGACGGCTCGCGCCGCGTTGGCAAAGAAAAGTTGACAAAATTCCGGGTATATATATAATATTCAATTACAATATTTTCGCGAGATTCGCAATAGATCCGCGGCTTCCGCCAGTTGACCGGTATTAAAAACGAATGTTTTTCCAGCCCCCGAATCGCGCGACCGGCGCGAATTCGCAAGAAAAAAATTTTGACCTGGAGGTAACATGGCCCCGCTTCAAAACGCCATTAAAACGCCCGAGGGCGTCGAGGTAAACGGATTTCTGATTTCGCCCTGCGTGGAAAACTGCAACGGGTGCGAGCGCGTCCGCGCCTTTGAAAACCAGGAATTCTGCTCCAGTTATCCGGATCCCGCCAGCAAATGGAATGGCGGAAAGTGCAACTTCGCCACCCATATCAAGGTCGAGGCGTCCGCGCAGGCCAAGATCAACCCCCTCAAGGCCTCCAAACGCGCCGCCAAGGGACGCAAATAGAACGCCTGTTATTTCGCCGCGAGAGGCCGCCGACGCGGCCTCTTTTAGCTCGAATTTTCGTTGTAAAATAATTTTCGTATTAAATCGCGCCTTAACATCCAGGCAAAGCCGGCTTGCGAAAGTTGTCCCGCTTAACGGTCCAGCCTTCGCGGATCCCTTGCGTCACGCCGGACGCGGCGCCCCCGACGCGTTTTTTCGCGCTCCGGGATAAGGAATAAAGGCGAAAAGCCGATTGTTTAATTATCTCGCCCCTTCGCGCCGGGCCGGATATTCAAATTGGGACCTTGAAAAGGTTATGACTCATAATACGAATCAGGAAATAGAGAGACTGCAAAAATGGCTCTATGGCCGTTCGGAAGAGATCGCTTCTCTCCAGACTTCTTTAACGGGCGCCAGGGCTGTCGGCCCTGAAAATGGCGGCCCGGGCGAGATGGAAAAAGCCCTGCTCATCGAGGCCATTCTCGCTTCGTTGAATATTCCTTTCCAACGTTACGAATGTCCGGATCCCAGGGTCGAAGGCGGCGCGCGCCCCAATATCGTAGCTATTCTGGGAGAGAAAGGAGATAAAACTCTCTGGCTCTTCGCGCACATGGATGTGGTTCCCCCGGGTGACGCCGAAGCGTGGACTTCGGATCCTTTTGTTTTGAAACAATCCGGCGATCTTGTTTTTGGCCGAGGAACGGAAGATAATCAACAGGCTATAGCCTCCATGCTTATCCTTGCGGAAGGCTTGCGTTCCCTGCGCATGGAGCCTCCGGTAAAACTGGGTCTTGTTTTTATGGCCGACGAGGAGCGGGGCAGTCATTACGGCCTCGAATGGTTGCTGGAAACTCATGGCGATATTTTCTCGCCCGGCGATTATTTTATCGCTCCGGACGGAGGCAGTCCGGATGGAGATATTATCGAGATTGCCGAAAAAGCCCAGTTATGGCTAAAATTTACGGTAAGCGGCAAACAATGCCACGCGTCAATTCCCCAGGAAGGACGGAACGCCCTAGTCGCGGGCTCGCGATTAATTCTTGAGCTGGTCCGGATTTCCCAAAAATTTAATCTCTCCAATCCGCTCTTTCTCCCGCCCATGTCCACTTTTACGCCAACCATGCGCGAGGCGAATGTGCCCGCGGTCAATATCCTGCCGGGAAAGGACGTTTTTTATATGGATTGCCGTTTGTTGCCCGGTTGCGATCCTCAAAAGGCGCTCAAGGACTTCGAATCCGCGACAAAATCCCTGGAAGACGGATTCGAGGCGAAAATGGAGGTCGTTCAATGGCAGCCGGCCACTTTCGCCTCTCCCCAAACGGAAATCGTAAAAAAACTTAAGCGGGCGATTTTCGATGTTTATGGCGTAACCGCCCGGCCGGCGGGCATAGGCGGGGCGACTGTAGCTAGTTTTTTGAGGAAAAAAGGGTTTCCGGCGGTTGTCTGGTCCTGTATCCGCAACACCTGCCATCAGCCCAACGAATATTCTTCCATCACGGCGACTCTAAAAGACGCGGCCGTGTTCGGGCGAATATTATTCGATGCCTGACCCGTTATGCGCGACGCCGAATTTGATTGCATAGTGGCGGGCGGAGGTCACGCCGGTTGCGAAGCCGCCATGGCGCTTTCGCGCCTGGGCGCGAAAACCCTGTTTGTTACCGGCAACCTGGACCGGCTTGGTTATCTCTCATGCAATCCCGCCATAGGGGGCCTGGCCAAAGGGCATATGGTAAAGGAGATCGACGCCCTGGGAGGCTGGATGGGGAGGTGGGCCGACGCGGCCGGAATCCAGTTCCGGTCGCTAAATACCCGCAAGGGACCGGCCGTGCGCGCAACCCGCGCTCAGATGGATCGCGACGCGTACCAGCGCGAAGTTAAAAAGACCTTGTACGCCGCTCCGAATCTGACGCTATGG
>CAMWPE010000193.1 GCA_947176055.1 uncultured Desulfovibrio sp. | reverse complement strand
GTCAGCGGAAACAGAAGTTATCCATACCCCCGTCTCGCGTCTTTGCCCCCAGTCCGGATCCATTTCTCCCCTATGAGGATCGAGCCACATGCATTCGTCTTCGGCTAGATCGCAGTCGGGATCCATTGTCCAGCCCGGTTCGGCTTCGCGAATGGTCGCGCTCCATTGCGCCAGGGTATCGACCATTTTATCGAAAAGTTCCGCTCTTTTATTCCGTATATTAATATTGGTATAGTTCCCGGACGCTTTCTCCAGAAATTCTTTCAGGGCTTTCTTCGCGTCCCGGATCGCCGGCTGGGAATTTAAAACTTTGCCAAACACGCTCTTGACGCCAAGCGGAAGCCGGGGAAGCCCGGAGTTCCAGTCCGGCGGACAGGACGGCAATAGCCAGTTTTCGCCATGCCTCTCGCTATTTAGCTGGCTGATATTCTGCGGTTTGGAACCGCCAAATTTTTGCGTAAGCAAGCCCGGGTATTCTTTATACCCTCCCTCGCGGTACAATCCGTCGCGACGCGCGGCGCGAGCCGTTTTTACTTCCTCGCCAAAACGATCCTCCCTTATTATATTTTGCGTCTCCTGAACCAGACTGGTCGGAAAAAGCGGCGCCAGAAGATGATAGCCGCCGTCCGGCAATGGAAAGTATATTTGTTTTGCCAGAGTATGCGAATAAGGCTTTTTTTCCGCATCAAACAAATTTTTGAATGAGGCGATCCAGCTTTTAGCCAGGACATCGTTATCTGAAAAGGCGAGCGCTAGGCTTTTGTCGTCTTCGCGAACGCGTCGCAACAAGGATTTTCCTTCATACTCGAGTTTTAGAAACTTGAAGACATCAAGCGCCGCGGCGTTGCCCACGACGTCTTCGACAAGATTTTCGGTATTCCTCCCGACGAAACCGGGAGGAAAATTGGTTTGATCGTCGTACACGCCCGCGCCCCTGGCGTCGGGATGAATGTATTTTACCGCGTGGGTGACCAACTTAATTTGCGCGGAGCGTCTCGCGGCGTCGGCGATCCACGTTTCCCTGTCAAATTTGGCCGAGATCTTCGCTTTTTCCTCATCGTCCAGGCTTTTTTTGTCGGTTTTTTCTCCGCGGCGAGCATCGAGCCAATTTTCAATCAGCTCGCGCAAATCTTTAGCCTCTTTGCTTTCGTCCATATCTATCCTCATTCTTTGCTATAAAATCCCAATCGCGGATGATAATACCATTTGGAAACATTGTCTGATCGCAAACGCGCTTTTCCAAAAAGTTTCGCGCATTCGCGAAGGGTCATATCTTTTTTATCGGCCATGTCGCGCAATTCCGTCAAATAATCCGTCTCGTCGAGCCAGGAAATGTTTAAGCCTTCCTCTATTTGTGTTCTAACGATCAACGCTTCCTGCCTGGTTATATCGCCGTCATCCTCAATTCGCGAGAAGGTTAGTTCGTCGCCATTGTCGTCAACGTCAAAAAAGTAAGTTTCTTCCTGAGTCTGACTACGGAATCGGGTCTGTTTCTGAATCTCTCCGGTCATGGTCGCGTGATCCTTTTGCCATATCCTTATATTCTTTCCCAGATTCGTCTCATTCTCAAGCATTAAGTTGGTTAAAACAGCGTGCTCCAGATCAGCCAGATTAGCCGCTTCGAGCGTATTTTCGTTCAGCATGCTAGTAGCCAGGGGCTTGCGCTCAACTATTCTTGCTCCGGAATCTAGCCGGGTCAGTTGCTCTTCAGTCAATAAAGTAGATAAATTGTGATTCGCGAGACGGAAAGTGGAATTCTCGAATCCGGGATGCTTATAGGCGGCCGAGAAACCGCCTGTTCCGGCATTTTTTAAAGCCCGCCAATTTGTGTCAAGCAATTGAATATTCGGTTTTTCAACCCTTCCTTCGCGGTGCCTACGAACTCGACCGGCCAGCTGAATTATCGATCGCATGCTGGACGGCTCCGCGATCGCCCAGTCATAATCATGATCCCTGCCTACTTCCGCCACCGGCGTAGCCAGGACAATTACAATGTGATCATTAGCGCGCGAGCCGGAGAGAATATTTTGAACGACGGGTCGCGCGAAAAACTCTTCGTCGGAACATTTGCGGTTTAATAATTTATCCAGTTTGCGTTCGAGAGCGGAGCGGGCGAGCATGGGATATTGGGAATGATAACAACATATATGCCAATGCGTTCCGGAATTCGCTCCCAATGATACCAGCCGTCGGACAGTTTTTACCAGTTGCTCGATATTGGCCATTCTGACAAGGCCGAAACTTATTCTTTTGCCAGTAATTTTATCCGTAGTATGATGAGCCGAATGCGAGTCCTCTATGGCGGCTTTAATTTTTCCGGCAATGTAGTCCAGGCATTCCTCCTCATTCTCCGGAGCTTCGTCAAGTTTCACGATCGCTGGAACACGGCGGGTTTCCAGGCGGGCGAGCTTTTTTAATCTCTTCGCGGCGAAATCCAAATGCGCGACGGCGAATTCATCTTCGCTTGACGCTTCGATTGCTCCGCATGAAAATTCGTCAAACCAGCCGCAAATTACAGGTTGATCCGGTTCATATCCCATATTGGCGTTATATTGGGCGCGTCCGGCTTTATAGGCGGCGAACAAGCCCCGCGCGAAAGCGGGAGTAAGCGTGGCGGAAGATATAATCGCGCGACTTCCCAACATGCCAGCCCAATGGACAAGCCTGCTCAAAGCGTGGAGATCGTCGACGTCAAAATCATCCGGCTCATCCAGAACGAGATCGGAGGTCATTAATCGCATCATCGGCGCGATCTGTCTGCCCCCGCGGACGCCCTCCGTAGCCGGTATGAGATGATCGATGGTGCAGACCAGGGCCGGAGCGCAGACCAGGGCCGCCGCTCCCGGATTTTTACCAAACCATTCGTTAATTGGGCCGTCCAATGTTCCTTCGTACTGAACGGCTCCGCTAAAAAAAGTTTCGGAAGATTCGGCGCCGTCTTCTTCTCCGGATTCCGGCGAGTTTTTTTCCGCTTCTTTGCTCCTTTCATGCAACTCGCGGGAAGCGCGATCGCCGGCCAATACGGCCAGCTCGTCTTGTCCCAGTTTCATTTGTTCCCCGTACACATCGCCTGTCTGAAAAGTCAGCGTCCGCAAACCAAGGGCGATAGTAAACCTGGCGCCCAATCTTCCGGAGAGAGCGAAACAGATTTTGCCATTGGCGATAGTTTTGCCGCATCCGGTCGAGGCCATATTGACGCCGAAAAAACCGGTCGTCGAACTTCGTTCAGCGATGGATTCGGCTAATTCGTAAGCCTTGTCTTGCCAACGGAAACGCGGATTGTCCGCGCGTTTGCGAAACCTTTTTCCAGCAAGCGCGCCAATCACCGGAAGAGAGCCGCGCAATCGTCCCAAACGCCACAGTATATTCGAGAATAATCGCTCGACGCCAATAAGATGCTCGTCCAATTTTTGGCAAAGCGCGCGTTTTTTCTCGCCGGTCGCCGGATCAAACGCCGGCGCGGTGTTGGCATATGGCTGGTAGGCTTCGTAACCCTCTTCCCGGCCTTGCGAAGTTTTTCTGGAGGAATAGACATGATCGGCCAGCATCAGACCCATACGGCCTACGTGCATGACATATGTATTATCGAGCCAGTTTGTCGATAAAATCGAAGCCTTGTTTAATAAAGGCGCGGCCATTTTTCCGGCTCTGGCTGCCCAAAGGGAGCTAAAGCAGGGGAGGTCGCCCGGCTTAATCTTCCAGGTTTTTTCAATCGCGCTTTTCTTGTCGCAATCGCGGGAATAGCCCCAATCGGCTCTTAAGCTTTTCCAGGGATTAAGGATATGAACAGGTCTGAGGTTTCCGGATCTTTTGGCGGGCAGACGATGATGACCGAGAATGAGCCACGCTATTGCTTTGGCAACCGGAGGCAGATCCGGAAAAGGAGACTCTGAAGAGTCATCGAGCTGATCCATGCGCAAGAATTTAAGCCACTCTTTCGCTAAGGTTGTCAAATCTTTCTTGCTCATCGATTTTAACGCGACTATCTTCTCCAGCCAGTCGCGATCGTCCGCGCCCGAATACCGGACGAAAGCTTCGAACAGTCTGACGGACAGCCATTCATGCCTGAAGGCGTCCGCGATATTAGAGCCGCCTTTCAGCTTTGACTGAAAAGCCGCGCCAATCTTGCCGGCGTCATGCCAGAGCGCGGCCATCGCGGCGATAAGGCGGCAATCCTCGCCGGTTTGCCAAAGATTGTCTTCGGTTATGGCGCTCGCCCGGGAAGTTATATTTGTGGGGACGGCGCCAACGCTGTTGAACCGCCTTTTATCGCCGATTATCCATAAAAGATCGGAGCGGTTCTTGCCATGGATCCAGTGACAAGCCACGGCCGTGTTTTTGCGCGCCGTTTTGCGCAAAAGTTTCGCGACGACCGCCAGACCGTCTTCGGTTATGGGAGTTTGCCATATGCGGTCGCCCCGTCTTTCGGCGAATTGATCCAAAACGCGACGCGTTTCCTTTATGGCGTTTCCGGAGCATTGCGATACAAAATATACATTCATGCGAGCTTGCCTATATCGAGAGCCGCCTCTTTAATGG
>CAMWPE010000192.1 GCA_947176055.1 uncultured Desulfovibrio sp. | reverse complement strand
AGAAACACCCTTTTTCTATATTTTCTCTATAATTGCAACTGCCGACAGAACCTAAGACTCGAAGGTTGGGAAGATAACCTATATGTCCAGCTCATTTAAATAGACCTGATTTATAAAGGGATTAAGACACGTATTGGAACGCCCTCGACGAGGTATAAAACTTATTTAAATAGACCTGATTTATAAAGGGATTAAGACAGGGGCGACGCCGGCGCTCGCTTATACAACGCGCTAATTTAAATAGACCTGATTTATAAAGGGATTAAGACGCCTTGGAACCCTCGGTCTTGTTCGCACCGTGATCGCATTTAAATAGACCTGATTTATAAAGGGATTAAGACTCTTGTAGAGCAGTGGGTGGATAACTATGTAGAAAAAATTTAAATAGACCTGATTTAGAAAGGGATTACGACTGTTTGTGCAATTTGTATTCGCCATATAGTTAATCTAATATAAATGACCGAATTTAAAGAAATTTCAATTGACGCGCGGTCGGACAACTTTCAGGCGTATACTTTTTGCGACCCGCTTCAAGGGGATTGCGACGCAATAGAGTCAATCATTTGAGTCAACCATCTTCCATGATTTTTGACCTGATTAAAAGGGCTTGTCTGAATGCGAAGAAGAGCCTCGATATTTAAACAAAAAATCCCGCCGGAATTTTCCAGCGGGATAAGCTCATTGCCTTTTTAAGAGGCGCGTTCGCGCGTCGCGACTAATCGATAACTACTATCGCCTCGATCTCGATTTTCGCGTTTTTGGGCAGGCAGGCGACTTCGAAGCAGGAGCGGGCAGGCTTATGCTCGCCAAAAAAGTCCGCGTAAATGTCATTGATGGATTTAAAATCATTCATAGAGCCCAGGAATACGGTAGTTTTAACCACGTCATGAGGCTTCGCGCCCGCGGCGTCGAGGATGGCGCGCAGATTTTTCAGAGCCTGTCTTGCCTGATCCTCCGCGCTGGCCGACATTTCGCCTGTGGCCGGATCAATGCCCAATTGGCCCGAAACAAAGACCATGTTTCCGGTTTTGATAGCCTGCGAATATGGACCCAGAGCCGCCGGCGCGGCCTGGGTATTAATGACAGTCTTCATAATTCGCTCCTTATTTTTGCCAGTTAAAGATAAATTCCTGAACGACATCCGCGCCCAGGCTGTAATGCACGGGGCAGGTATTGGCGGCGCGCTCGATCATCGCCTTTTCCTTGGCGCTGTATTCCCGATCGGGCATATGGAAGATAACCTCGATCTTGCCAATCCTGCGCGGGTCGGCCGCCATGATCTTGTTCACTTCCAGTCTGGTTCCCACTACATCCACATTGTTCTGTTTGGCGTAAATGCCGATGATCGTCATGGCGCAGGCGCCCAGGGCCGCGGCGCAAAGATCAGTCGGAGAGAAAGCCTCGCCCTTGCCATTGTTGTCAACTGGCGCGTCGGTGATAATCTTCGTTCCGCTGGCCTCGTGAACGCACTCCACGCGCAGATCGCCCTTGTAGATTTCTGTAATCGTAGCCATTTTACTCCCCGTAAAAACGCAAAGGCGGCGGAGCCGCGATGGCGCCGCTTGCCGCCAGTTTTTCATAAAAAAGACGCAGTCCCGCCAGCTCCTCCTTGCCCAGTCTATATGTTAGACCTCGCGTATAATAGATACGCAATTCTTCTTTAGTCAACGGACAGCCATAGGCGGTCAGATCGATGATCGCATCGAGATGGGCCATGCCCCAGTCGCGCCCGGCGCGAAGGACAGCTCCGGGATCCTCCCCAAATTCGTCACGATCCGCGGTCGCCGCGTCGATGACCCACAGTCCAAAAATGAATGGCTCGCCGGTCCATTCCCGCCAGATTTCGGCGAGATCATAGCGATAGGAATAGCGCTGGCGCAGGCGCAGGGCTTCGTCGCCGATGGCCAGAAAAGCGGTCGGCGGATTGGCGGAGCGCAAGGCGGCCGTCACGTTGCCTACCTTAAAATTCGCGCTTACCTTGTAATAATCCTTTAATAACAGGCGCAGGAGAGCGACGGAAGTATGGCTCTCGCCGCTGATGAGAATTTCGCCGCCGTCCAGCTCCGTTACAGGCTCGCTTGACATTAATAGGACGCTCATGACCGGTCCCGACGAGCCTATGGAGAGATCCGGCACGAGATAATAGCGTCCGGGATGGCGGGCGTATTCGATGCAGGAGCAGGAGGAGACCCGCAATTCTCCCCGGGCCATCATATCGTTCAAAATAGCCGGAGGCGCGGAGACGAGCTCGTAATTATGGGGTATTATCCCGCTTTCCAGCGGATAATAGATGGGCAGAACATTGAGAAAACTGATGCGGCCCATCCGCGGGCTTTTAGAATTTTCGCCGTCCATCATTGATCCGATGGGACGATGGTGTCTTCTGGAATAAGCGAATAATCCATGCGCCTTTGCGCCGGGCGGAACCCGGCCGCCGCTATGGTCGCGAGAATTTCGTCCCTGCTCATGCGGTAACTTGTTCCCGCGGCCGCGACCACGTTCTCCTCGATCATCAGCGAGCCAAAATCGTTGGCGCCGTAAAAGAGCGCGAGTTGCGCTATCTCCGGACCCATCGTAACCCATGAGGCCTGAAGATTGGGAAAATTGTCCAGGACAAGGCGGGAGACGGCAAGCAGGCGCAAATAAGAGGGAGCCGTTCGCGGCGGCGCGTCGATTCGCGTGTTTTTCGCCTGGAAACTCCAGGGGATGAAGGCCGTGAATCCTCCCGTCTCATCCTGAAGATCACGCAGGGCGAAGAGATGTCGCAACCTGTCAGCCGGCTCTTCCAGGTGGCCGAACATCATTGTGGCCGTAGTTTTCATACCCAGCGCATGGGCTTCCCGCATTACGGCCAGCCATTGATCGGCGTCGCATTTATTGGGCGAAACGCGGGCGCGGACTTCGTTTGACAATATTTCCGCGCCGCCGCCCGGGATTGAATCCAGACCGGCGGCAATTAACCGTCGCAAAATTTCGCGTACGGGCAGACCGTAAAGGCCGGACCAGAAATGGATCTCCGGCGGCGAAAAGGCGTGAATATGAATTTCCGGCCAGCGCGCGGAAATAAAGTCGAGCAGCTCCTCGTACCATTCGAATGGCAAGGCGGGATGATGTCCGCCTTGCAGGAGAATTTGCGTCCCCCCCAGCCGTATAGTTTCGTCAATTTTTTTGGTCAGCTCCTCGCGGGAGATCAACAAGGCTTCGGGATGATCGGGAGGCCGGAAAAAAGCGCAGAACTTGCAACCGCAAACGCAAATATTGGAATAGTTGATATTGCGGTCGCCCACGAAGGTAACGACCGGCTCCGGATGAAGCGCGAGTCTGCGCTGATGGGCCAGAAAACCCAGACTGTGCAAATCCCCTTTGTAATAGAGCGTCTCCGCGTCCGCCCAATCGAGTCTTTCGCCGGCTTCGGCTTTTGCCATTGCTCTGGCCAGGCCGGGGTCGGTCGCGGGCGCGAGGGGATCGGCCATTATATCAAGCATGAGCCGGAGCCTCCCCAAAGGCCGCGTCGCGCCGGATGGGTACAAAGCCGGCGTCGCGGATCATATGTTCCAGCTGTGAAATAGTCATGCCCTGGGACGAGCGCGCTCCCGCCATATGACCAATTTTTTCCTCGACTATGGTGCCGTCCAGATCGTCGGCCCCATACCAGAGCGCGGCCTGGGCCAGCTTTTCGCCCAGCATGATCCAATAAGCTTTAATATGAGGAATATTGTCCAGCAAAAGACGGCTTACGGCGATGGTCTTCAGTCGATCCAGGCCATCGACCGGGCCGCGCCGTTCAGGAGGCAGTTCGATGCGGCTGTTTTCCTTCAGGAAGGGCAGGGGAATGAAGCACAGGAAACCGCCGCTTTTATCCTGTTGCTCGCGCAACATGAGCAAATGCTCGACCCGATCCCCGTAACTTTCCAGATGCCCAAACAGCATCGTGCAATTGCTTTTTATACCCTGGGCGTGCGCTTCCGCGGAAATATCCAGCCACTCGCGGGCGTTAGCTTTTTGGGGACAGAGGCGATAGCGCAATTCCGGATTAAAAATTTCAGCGCCGCCGCCGGGAAGCATGACGAGACCGGCGTTTTTAAGACGAGAGAGGATTTCGGCGGCCGACGTCTTTTCCTGTTTGGCGAAATGAGCGATCTCCACTGGCGTAAAAGCTTTAATGGGCAAGCCGGGAAAATTTGCCGATACGAGCTTTAATAGTTCCTCGAACCAGGCGAAGGGGAGAGCGGGATGACAGCCGCCGACGATATGAACTTCGTCCAGCTTTAGCGAGCTTTGCTCCGCGGCTTTCAAACGCGCCAGAATCTCGTCATGGGAGAGGATAAACGCCCCATTATCGTCCGCGCGGTCGCGCCGGAAAGCGCAGAAAACGCAACCGTTGACGCAGATATTGGTGTAATTAATCTGTCTATTTACCACATAGCGGGTCTTGTCGCCATTACGGCGAAGCCGCTCGCGATGCGCCAGAGCGCCGACGGCCCGGATATCCGGACAGGCGATAAGTGTAAGCCCATCCTCAAATTAGAGACGCTCGCCGCCTATGGTCTTTTCCAGGATTGCGTCAA
>CAMWPE010000191.1 GCA_947176055.1 uncultured Desulfovibrio sp. | reverse complement strand
GCTTGACGCCGGCGGGCGCGTTCCCGCTCCGAAAAACGCGAGAGAATCGGCTTGGGCGAAAATCGTAGATTCCGGCGAACTCAAACGCTCAATGGACAAGTTGAATGAGAGGAGGCGGATGCCTCTTGAGCAAAAAATCGAGCTTTCAATCGAGCGTATCAGGGAATGGTATGAAGCGTGGGACGGCGCTGTGGCTGTTTCTTATTCCGGCGGCAAGGACAGCTCTGTTTTGCTCTGGCTCGTCAGGACTGTTTATCCGGATGTGCGGGGGGTGTTTTGTCATACCGGGCTAGAATATCCAGAGGTGATCCGGACGGTAATGGCGACGCCAAACTGTCAGGTAATCCGGCCAAAGCTCCGTTTCAGGGAAGTTATCAATAAATACGGCTGGCCTATAGCGTCGAAGAAACTCGCCAGGGGAATCAATATCCTCCGGCATCCTACCGACCGGAACCAGAATATCTATCGCCTGTACGATCAGGGCGTCAATCGATTTGGCCAGCCTGTAAATGGTCGCAAGGTCTCCGGTTGCCGGCGTTTTCTTGTGGACGCGCCTTTTGAGGTATCTGATCACTGTTGCGAGGTCATGAAAAAGGAGCCGATGCGACGGTATCGCCGCGAGACTGGTCGCGTTCCATTCGTCGGTATCCTGGCTACCTATAGCAAAGAACGGGAATTGACTTACTTGAAAACCGGCTCTTGCAACGCTTTTGACGCGAAAGAGCCGAAAAGCGCTCCTCTTGCCTTTTGGACTGATCAGGATGTGCTGGAATGCATCCGGAAAAATAATATTCCTCTCGCCTCCGTGTATGGCGAAATCGTCGAGCGAGACGGCCAATTATGCGCCACTGGCTTACGCAGAACCGGGTGCGTTTTTTGCGCCTTCGGGTTGCATATGGACTTGAATGACGGCCCTGAAACGCGTTTTGAAATGCTGAAAAGGACGCATCCGAAGTTATGGGTTTATGTAATGGAAATCTGGGGCTGGCGAAAGTGTTGCGCTATTGCCGCGAAAATACGCCTATGCCCTCATTGGCGAAAAGACTGCGGTGGGGAGAAGACTCGTATCCCTCCTCGCCCGCCTGCGTCGCGGATAATTTATCAGTTTCCGGGTATCGGCATGGTTAAAATCGATGCTTTAAAAATTCTTGAATATCAACTGGACGTCAATTTTGAGTATGATTCTTTTTTGAATGGGATTGATAAACTGGCCGCTTCCGGCATGATTGTGATCCGGATGAATTTGAGGCCTGATTTAGCGATTTTCGTATCCTTTGACTCCCGTTCCTGCGAATATCTCCATAAGGCTCTGGACTCTTATCTGGATAAACTGGATCAGGAATACTCATGAATTTTCCCGAATATCCGCCCGACGCGATTTTAACCCCTGAAGAAGTCTCGGCGGCCCTGCGTCTTGACCGCCGGACGATTGTCAGACTAGCCTCCGAGCCAGGTGGCAGACGTTTTGGTCGACGCTGGCGATTTCGTTGGGGTTCCGTGATGGAGGTCTTTTATGCCAACGCAAATCAAGGCGAGAGGGAATGCCTGGCTTGCCAGGGTGACAATCAACGGGGTGGAGGCGGACAGCAAGATTTTCCCTCCGGGGCGCCGGAAGGGGCCGGAATGGATGGTGGCTCGGCAATGGGAAATCAAGAGAAAAGAGGAAATTTTAAACGCCCAAAAGTCGAAGGAAAGGACGATTTCGGGCTTCGCGCTGCTCTTGGAGTGGAGTGAAAAATATCTCGCCCACGTCGAACAGACCATGGCTCGTAAAACTTTTGTGGAAAAAAAGACTGTTATGAAGCATTTTTTCAGTTTTTGCCGCGATCATTCAATTTCCGGCATCGATAAAATTACGAAGCCTATGCTTATTGAATGGCTGTCTTTTATCCGCTCCGTTCGCGGGCCGGACAGGGCGAATCGCTATCGCAAAAATCTGCTGGCCGCCTGGCATTGGGGCATTGACGCCATAGAGGGATTTCCGCAAGCCTATCCCGCTATACAGCGTATCAAACCCTTTCCGGCTGAATCCAAAGACCGCTATGTGCCTCCGGAGGAGGATATTATTAAGGTGTTGCGCGTGGCCGAAGGACAGGATCTGGTTATGTTGCTGGCCTTCTGCTATACCGGCGCCAGGCGCGGCGAAGTATTCCGTCTTACCTGGGAAGACGTGGATTTCCGTGCTGGCAGGATTCGTCTTGCCGACCATAAAGCTGGCTTCGGCAAAAGGCGCGTACGCTGGCTTCCTATTCATCCCACGCTTGCCGACGCTCTGCGCTGGTGGCGGGACGCGAGGCCTCGCGCTGTGGATAATGTTTTTATGCGTATCGACAACGATTCGGTAATGAGTCAAACTTTCACCGAACGTCAAAAACTTTTGCCCGTTTTGTGCGCTCGCGCCGGCGTGAGGTTTTTTGGATTTCACGCCTTGCGTCATAAGTCCGCGTCTATCGTTTTTATGGCGGGCGGCCTGAATGCGGCCCAACAACTCATGGGCCATTACAGGGCGACGACCACTGATATCTATGTGCGTTCCGCCGGACTGTACGCGGATAATCAGGCTCTGTTGGATGCTCTGGGCAATAGCGAAATTGGTATGGCCGCGAATGCTCTATTCGCGAAAACGCCTCACGAGCTAGGGACTCATGAGGCGTATTGTAAACCGAAGTCTGTGAACTCATAGCTTCGATAACCGATGGCAAACGTAAGCCTATGGAATCGTATGGCGTCTCCAACGGGATAAAATATCATAAATAACTTAGTGATTTAATGATATTTATAAAATATTTCAGATAAAATACCCACAGAAATACCCATAAAAATAAAATATTTCAAAATTCCTGTTTCACTTTGTCTGGACGCTAACTTTTATTCCTATCTTCCCTGTGCCCGTGCTTCGATTCCAACAAAAAATCCAGTTTGGCATTTTGCCTTTTGACTTGATACTTCCGCGTAGTACCATAAGTTATGAATAACAAGCACCGTAAAATTCTCTGGAAGCCATTTTTGCCGATCCGGTCAACGCTTCCATAGCCTGGAGCGATATTGAGGCTCTTTTCAGGACTTACGATGGGTAAATCCGTGAAGGCAATGGTTCACGAGTATGGTTTATCTTTGAAACACAGGTGGCAATCTTCCACAGACCGCACCCACAGCCAACAACCGACAAACGCGCGGTAAAATCAGTACGCCGCTATTTTACAAATATAGGACTTACGCCATGAACACCATGACATATAAAGGGTATCAGGGAAAATTTGAATATGACCAGAATGCGGATATTTTCCATGGAGAGGTCCTGCACCTCAATGATGTGGTGACATTCCAGGGACGCTCCATAGACGAGCTTAAAAAAGCGCTGGCTGATTCAGTGGAAGATTATCTGCTGCTGTGCAATGAAGTAGGCAAGGAACCGGAAAAGCCGTTTTCAGGGAAATTTAATATACGGATTTCGCCTGAGTTGCATCAAAAGATTGCGAAGAGGGCTGCAGATGCGGGGATGAGTTTGAATAGTTGGTTGATAAATATAATTGACCATGGATTTTAATTACTATTATTGAAAAAATTCTCATTTAACCATAATTTTTAATATGTCTAATGAGATTAAATGTCCTGATCCTTTTTTAGAAGTTAGAGTGAAAGATGTTGACTTAAATCCTACTTTATTAGCAATGTGCGCAGGATACGAAAATAATCAATGGAGAGCTCAACAATTTGCATCCCATCTTCTTGAATGGTTACCTGAATTTTGTTTAAAATATTCGGAAATTGTTGGTATTGGCGCACATAATATGGTAAAATTATTGAGAAATGCAGCAACATTTATATACGATACAGAGAAGGTTGCAAATAGAGGTGAAATTGGAGAGATAATACTCCATGCAATTATTAGACAAGAGTATAACACATATCCTTTTATTAGTAAAATATTTTTTAAAGATTCACCAAATGTAACTGTTAAAGGTTTTGACTGCGTACATGTAGTTAATGATTCAGATAAATTGGAATTATGGCTTGGAGAAGCTAAATTTTACAAAAATTTTAATGAGGCTTCAAGAGAAGTTTGCATAGAATTACAATCACATATCGAAAATGATTATCTTAGGAAAGAGTTTATTGCTATATGCAATAGAATAGAAGCACAGCATTTCGCCAGTCAACGTATTTTAAATCTTTTAAATAGAAATACATCTTTAGATAAAATATTTGATCATCTAGTTTTCCCAGTGTTAATAACATATGAAAGTGATACTATAAACAATTTTTCACGTGAATGTGAGGAATTGAAAGAAGGTATAAAAAAGGAAGTTTACGATAATTATCGACACTTTGTAAAAAAGGTACCTCCTATAAAAAGTATTATTCATTTAATTTTAGTACCTTTGGGGCAAAAAGAAAAATTAATTGAGGCTTTTGATAATGAGATAAGGAAAATGAAATGGTAACTCAAAAATTAATTTCAAAAATATTAGCTAAGCTCAATAATGTAAAAATTATTAACACAACAGAGAAGTTTAATTTAATTAAAGAACTTATAAATATGTTTCATGAAGAGGGATATAGCCCTAACGTACAGAA
>CAMWPE010000190.1 GCA_947176055.1 uncultured Desulfovibrio sp. | reverse complement strand
GAGTAGAGGAAAGTGTTATGGCCCAGGTAACCGATTCTGGGATCGCCGCGAAACAAAATTTCTCCGGTCGATGGACGCGCGAGACCCGCGATCAGTTTCAGGAGAGTGGTTTTTCCGCTTCCATTCTCTCCAAGAATCATATTGGCGGACGCGCCGTAAAAATCGCATGCCAGGTTTTCGAATATTGGTCTATCTCCGTATGATTTGCGGATATTCTTGAGACTTAAAAGAGAATCCATTTTAATTTCGCCGCGTTGTTTCCGGTCGTCTGATAAAGAAACCAAACACTGGAAAAACGCAAACGACGACGCCTCCGATCCAAATCCAGTTAACCAGGGGTTGAATGGAGATTTTTACCAGGACGCGGTAATCTTCGTCCACTCCCAGCAGGGAAACGTAAATATCTTCGCCTAATCTGGAAATGACATCGACTTCGGAAAATTGCATGGCGCCGAATTTTGCGTAAATTCGCCGTTCCGGAGCGAGCGCGCCGAGAGTTTGATCTCCGGATTTAGCGGAAAGGCGCGCTTTCAGAAAATCGTAACCGGCGCCGGTTCCTTCCTCAATTTTATCCAAAGCGAAATCGTACCGGCCTACTTTCTCCGATTTGCCGGGGGATAAAAATACTTCCCTATCGACGGAGTACGCTCCTGAAAAAGCGACGCCCAGCGCGACGAGAGCCATGCCGGCGTGAATCCAGAGGGAGTCGAAGGCGGAGCGGCTTTTCCACGACGACTTGAAGAAAAGTCTGATTAGCATGGCGCATAGGACGCCAACGGCCGCGCCCGAAGAAATCAGCGCGAGGGGAACCCGGTAATCCGCGATCCAGAGAGCGATCATTGTCGCGAAAGCGGCGCCGATAGTGATCAGTAGCCACGTCAGACCGCGCGTCCGGATAAATCCGCCGAGAGGCGCGAGCCAGGGACAGAGACAAAGGACGAGAAAGAGAAAAGCGCCGAGGGGCAGACAGACGCGATTGTAAAAATTGGCGTCAAGTCCTTTGGGCGCCAGGCGCAACAATTGACACGCGACGGGCCAGATTGTGGCGACAAGTATTATGGCCGCGAGGGCGATAAACACCCAGGATGTCAGCAAAAGCAGTCCCTCCCGGCTCGTTGGCGAAGCCAGGCTTTCGCCGCGCAACGGGGAACGGGCGCAACTCCAGACCGCGATCGTCGCGGACGCGATCACGAATATCAACAACGGCGTCCCGACGCCTCCGTCCCCGAAAGCGTGAACGGATTCGATTACGCCGCTTCTTGTCAGATAAGTGGCGAAAAAGGCGCACACCACGGACATGGAGACTAGCAACGCGGAAATTCGTCTCAATTTCGCGCAGGACCGCGATACGACCAGGGTATGCATCCCGGCGGTGGCGACGAGCCATGGGAAGAGAGACGCGTTTTCGACAGGATCCCAGGCCCAGTAACCGCCCCAGCCCAGTTCCATATAGGCCCACCAGGCTCCCAGGATTATGCCTGAAGAGAGCAAGAGCCAGGATACGCGAATATAATTTCCCGTTATAGAGAACCACGGCTTCGCGTCGTCGCCTGTTATGGTTTGCGCCAGGGCAAGACAGGCGGGCACGGTAAAGAAAGCGTAACCCAGGAAAAGCAGTGGAGGATGAAAAATCATTCCCGGATTTTGCAAAAGGGGATTCAGGCCGGAACCATCCGTCGGCGCGGGCCTGAGCAGGAGAAAAGGATTGCTCCAGCAGGTAAGGACAAGGCAGAAAAAGGCCATGACGGCGTAAAACAGAACCCAGAACCATAGCGACGTTGACGGCGAAAGCGAGGTTTTGTCAGTCACGAAATAGAAAACAAGGCCGCCAAAAGCCGCCGCCAGGGCCCAGAAGAGCATCGAACCAGGCTGGCCGGCCCAGAACGCTGTCAGGCGATAAAAGACAGGCAAGAGGGAATCGGTATATGAAAATACGTATTCCAGGCTGAAGTCGCTCCAGAAAAGCGCGTGCAGGAGCATAGCCGAGGCGAGCGCGAGTCCGGAAAAAACGCCGATATTAAGGCTCGCCGCGAATTTCAGATGATCGTTCCGATCCTGTAGCAATTGCAGGAGCGCGAAAAATCCTCCTCCCAGAGCGCATAAAAGCGAAACAAGGAGACAGAGATAGGCGAAAATATACATGCGTTATTCCGCGGAAGAAGCTTGTCAAATGGCCCGGTTTTCTTTCTTGTATTTGGAGGGACATTTGGTCATCAAAATTTTCGCCAGGAACTTGCCGTCTTCTTTCATACCTCCTTCCACTATGATTTCCGCGCCCTCTTTGAACGCGTCCGGGATCGCGCCCTTGTAAACAACGGGGATTACGCGATCCTTGCGATCCTTGTCCGCGAGGTCGAAAACCGCCGTTCCATCCCGGCGGTTTACGTCCGCTCCGGAAACAAGGCCGAACAGACGCGCTTGTTTTAGACTATCCGGCCCAATCTCCCCGGCCTCCGCCACTGTGAGAAAATAGACGCTGTCCTTTGCGAATCCATCGTAACAGAGATAACCGACCGCGCCCGCGAATAAAACGAAAGCGGCGACATAGATCGCGACGTTATTTTTTTTGCGCATTTTGGCTCCGCGACGCGAAATAAATTTTCGCTGTTTATAGATGAATAACAAATATAAAATGTTTCCGGTCATTAGGCAAGGATCAATCGCCGCGCCCCTTTAGCGCGAGAGCGTCCGTTCCCCGCCGCGCGGCGATTTAAACTCCGCGATTCAACGTCCGGTCGACGCGCGGCCCGGTCTGGCCAAAAGGCGGCGAACGCGGTATTGACAGCTCTTTTGCTCTGGATTAACGCATATGTATGGATGAAAACACGCGAATTACTACGGATAAGTCCGATCCGAAAGAACCCGGAGGAGACGCCGGTTCGAAAGGCGCGAAGAATAGCGACGTCGTCATTAAAATTTCCCATGTCTGGAAATATTTTGGACGTTTGCCGGCACTTCAGGATGTGTCGCTCAATGTTTCCGAACGCGAAAGGCTGGTCATTATCGGCCCGTCCGGCTCCGGCAAATCGACTTTGCTCAGATCGATAAACAGGCTGGAGGAAATCGATAAGGGCGAAATTCTGGTTCGCGGCGAAAACATTAATGATCCTCATAAAAATATAAATTTATTGCGACGCAACCTGGGGATGGTTTTTCAGCAGTTCAACCTGTTTCCGCATAAAACTGTATTGCAAAATCTGACCATGGCGCCCGTCAAGCTATTAAAGCTCCACGTGGAGGAAGCGGAGGCCAGAGCCCTGGAATTGCTTAAAAAAGTCGGCATCAGCGACAAGGCCAACGTTTATCCCGCTACATTGTCCGGCGGCCAGCAACAGAGAGTGGCTATCGCCCGCGCGCTCGCCATGCAACCCGAAATAATGCTTTTCGACGAGCCCACATCCGCCCTGGATCCGGAGATGGTTGGAGAAGTGCTGGATGTCATGGTGACTCTCGCCGAAGAGGGAATGACCATGATCTGCGTGACCCATGAAATGGGTTTCGCCCGCACTGTAGCCGACCGTCTTATATTCATGGATCAGGGCCAGATCGTCGAAGCCGGGCGTCCGGACACGCTTTTCTCCTCTCCCAGACATCCGCGATTGCGGCAATTTTTAAATCAGATTTTATGACGGGTAGAATCGGCGTCGCCGTAAGCGGCGGGGTCGATAGTCTATGCGCTCTGCTTCTTTTGAAAAACGAGGGTCGAGACGTCGCGGCTTTGCACGGACGGTTGTCCGGGGACGACGATCCGGATAAAATGGAAAAATTGGCCGCCATTTGCCGGGCCCTGGATGTCCCTCTGCTCTTCGCGGATTTGCGAAAGGAGTTTGCCCGCGATATATCCGGAGCTTATTTCGAGGAGAGGTCGGAGGGACGAACGCCCAATCCCTGCGTCCGGTGCAATAAAATCATAAAATTCGGCCTCCTCCTTTCATTCGCTCGCGAGGCGGGTTGCGAAAAACTCGCGACGGGCCATTACGCCGCGAAAAGGACAAATATCTATCGCCCGGGCTTCATAGTGGCGCGAGCGCCTTTGAATCCCAAGGATCAAAGTTACTTTCTCGCCCTGCTGGACGGCGAGCAAATAGATTCCGCCTTGTTCCCCCTGGAAAACATGACCAAGGACGAATGCCGGCGATTCGTCGCCAACGCCGGATTCGCTCCGCCCGAACGGCGGGAAAGTCAGGACATATGTTTTATGAAAGACATGGATCGGGCGGAAGCGCTAAAAAAAGCTGGCGCCCCGGGAGCGATCATTCTGCGCGACGGCGCCGGAATAGAACGGAGGATCGGAACGCACCGGGGATTATGGCTTTATACGACAGGCCAGCGCAAGGGTCTGGGAATTCCCTGGAGCGAGCCTTTATATGTTCTAGGCAAAGATATCGCCGAAAACGCCCTGTTCGTAGGCCCGCTGGGAGAACTGGGCCAATATTCGGCGAGAATAATCGATCCCGTGTTCAACGCGCCTTTTGCCAAATGGCCCGCGAATATATATATAAAAATTCGCTCGACCGGCGAGCCGGTCCCCTGCGTCGCCAGACGAACCGACCGCGGACGGGAAGCGACGTTCGCGAATCGCAAAACGCCGGTCGCGGCCGGTCAAATCGCGGCCTTTTACGAC
>CAMWPE010000189.1 GCA_947176055.1 uncultured Desulfovibrio sp. | reverse complement strand
GTTTGTCATGCAGGCCGTGCGCGTCAAGCCGGAAATCATCAAATATATGGACGCCGCGACGCCCGCCATCTGCCTGGACGCGGTTAGTCATAACGGGATGCTCCTGGAATTTCTCAAGGATCAGACTCCGGTCATCTGCAAGGCAGCTATAATGCAAAATCCCGACGCGCTCGCCTTTGTCGAGAAGCAGTCCAAGGAACTCTGCATGATCGCCATCCGTAAGGATTTCCGCTCCATGCGTCATGTTCGCGAGCCCAGCGGCGAGTTATGCATGATGGCCGTTCGCGAAAATCCTTTCGTCCTGAAGTATATTAAAAATCAGAACGCGCGCCTGGCTATGACAGCCGTGCATAAGGATGGCAGGGCTTTATGTTATGTCCATAACCAGAGCCGCGAAATTTGCATGATCGCCTTGCGCACAGCGCCCCAGGCCTTGCAATGGGTTTTGAAGCAGACGCCGGAATTATGTCTGGAAGCCGTGAAGAGGGATGGCATGGCCCTGCGCTATGTGAAAAAGCAGACTAAAGAAATCTGCAAGGCCGCCATCGATCAAAATCCGGTCGCGGAACAGTTCGTCAATATTCAACTTTAAGCGGAGAGGCGGCGGAAAGTATGGAAAAGTTCGCGGAAAGATATCCGCAATTTTATGAAAAAATACGGGATTTTCCCGATTTTTCCCTCGAGCCGGGCCTAATGGACGACGAGCTGGAAGCGATCGAGAAAAGGCTAGATTATAAGATTGGGAATGATTTGAAAGAATTATTCAAAATAGCCGCGACAGTCAAAATGAATGGCCTCTCTATCAAGGCGCGCGAGTTAGGTCCCATCGTCATGCCATCCTCGGAGGCGCTCGTAATCGGCGAATTCTATCTGTATCATCCCGGCGACAGATTGTTAATGCTGCCCGACGATCCGGCGGTTTATTACCTGGAACAGAGAAACGGCGCCATTACCAAACTGGCGAATAACCTCCCCGACTTCTTTAATCTGACCTTACCCCGATTCCTGTAAAAATTTTTTCAGCCGACGCGTCGCTGGAAAAGAAGAAGTTTTATTCCGTCGCGCCGGCGGTTTTATCCGGATATTTTTCAAGTTCCCAATTAATGAGCGCGGAAAGCATGGATCGCCGGGCGCCCGGAAGCATGGAGTTGATTTTTCGGGCGACCTCGTTCATCAGCTCGCGCTCCGTCTTCCCGACGGAGGGACAAGGATTGCGCCAGTAGGGCAACCCCCATTGATCCGCCGCCTGCCGGATGCACTTCTTCTCAACTGGCAATAACGGACGGATGACAAACAGCTTGCCGTCGAAAAAAGACGCGTTTATATCCATGCCGCGAATTTTGCCTGTACGGCAGAAATTGAGGAGAAAGGTGGTCAGCAGATCGTCGGCGTTATGCCCGAATGCCAACCGCGTCAATCCGTATTTTTCCGCAAGGAAAAAAAGTCGTTTGCGCCTTTGCATGGCGCAGTAAAAGCAGGCGGATCTTTTCCTGTTGACGAGCGAATGCGCTTCCGGTCCGAAGCTCGTCGTCTCAATATGAGCCGCGACGCCTTCTTTTGCCAGCCATTCGACGAGGGGAGCATGGTTGGCCGGATCGAAACCCGGATTCAAATGGAGGGCCATTATCTCGAACTTAAAGGGAACGATGGCCTGTCGTATTTTCAGGGTCTTGAGCAGGACGAAACTATCTACTCCTCCGGACACGGCCACGCCCACGCGGCAACCGGGCTGGAGCGCGCCGCTCCTTTGTAAGGCCAGGCCGACCTTTTTTACGCAGTAAGTCTGGGCGTAGGATAATTTGCGCATTAGCTAATGAGAGACGATTATTGGCGGAGGATAAAGGATAACGCGACCCCTCTTGACAAGGCGAATAACCGTAAGTAATATATTATATTTGCGCCGCGATCCGCTAGGCCTAGCCGGAAATCGCGGTTTTGTCAACCAGCCGCGGATTACGGACTGATATTCAAGGAGTCCCGATGGCCAGAATTACAGTGGAAGACTGCCAGGAAAGGGTGGAGAACAGGTTTTTGCTGGTGCAGATGGCGATAAAGAGGGTGCGCCAGTACCGCGAGGGGTACGAGCCTCTTATCGCCTCCCGCAATAAGGAAGTGGTCACGGCCCTGCGCGAAATCGCGGCGGGCAAGGTCCGGCCGGACGATTTGAGTCAATACACGCCTTTTTCCGACGAAGACGCCGACGATTTAGAGGAAGAATAAACAACCTATTTTTTATAAAATATGCCACGCGATTATTACGAAATACTCGAAGTCAGCCGGACGGCGACTGTCGAAGAAATCAAGCAAGCTTACCGCAAAAAGGCCATGGCCTATCATCCCGATCGCAATCCGGGCGACGCGGAGGCTGAAATCAAGTTCAGGGAAGCGGCGGAAGCTTACGAAGTCCTTCGGGATCCGGACAAGCGCTCGCATTACGACCGCTTCGGGCACGCCGGCGTTAATTCGCCCGGAGGCGGTTTTGGCAACGCCGACGATATTTTTTCCCATTTCAGCGATATTTTTGGCGATCTCTTTGGATTTTCGCAGACGCGGAGCGGTCCGCAACCGGAAGCCGGAGCCGATCTGCGTTATAATTTGTCCATTTCTTTCGCCCAGGCGGCCCATGGCGCCGAAATCAGTCTGAAAATTCCCAAGCGCGTAAGGTGCGACGAATGCTCCGGCTCCGGCGCGGCGAAGGGAAGCAAAAGGGTCGCGTGCAAGCGTTGCGGCGGTCGCGGTCAGATTCACCGCAATCAAGGCTTTTTCCAGTTATCCATGCCTTGCCCGACCTGTCAGGGAGCGGGCACGGTCATCGAAAAGCCCTGTCCGCGTTGCAAGGGAGAAGGAGTAAGACCCGATACCAAGGAAATTAATGTAAAAGTGCCCGCGGGCGTGGACACAGGCACGCGCCTGAGAATACGCGGCGAAGGCGAGCCGGGCGTCAACGGCGGCCCGGACGGCGATTTGTACGTCTTTTTGGACGTTGAGCCGGACAATCGCTGGCGGCGAATCGGCGCCAATCTCCTGTATAAGCAGGAGATCACTTTCGTACAGGCGGCTTTGGGGCATAGGGTGGAAATTCCCGGCATCGACGGCTCCCTGACTATGGACATTCCCAAGGGAGCGCAGGGCGGCGATATTTTAAAAATCCCCGGAGAAGGGATGTTCGTCCCCGGCAAGAAAACGCGCGGCGATATGCTCGTGGAATTGACCGTAAAAACGCCTACCAATCTGACCGCCAGACAGGAAGAGCTCCTGCGGGAATTCGAAACCGCCGGCGAAGGGACGTTCGAAAAACTCAAAAAAACCGCGCGGAAAATCGGCAAGGCCATGGGGATCGATTGAGAGCGCGGAACCAGGGAAATTCGGGGAGCCTCCGGCGGAAGCCGGGGGCTTTTTTTCTTGGCAATTTGGGTATACGAAAAATTTTTTAAAGGAGCGGAATAAAATTTAATCCAATTAAATTTTATTCCCTATATAGATTAGTAAATTTTAGATTATATTCTCTTTTTTTCTTGACTCTAAAAATTATTTTTTGTAACCCTATTACCAAGGGAAATACTGATGGAAAATTCGGATTCATTCCGCGAGCACGGAGCGTTAAAAATCAATCCGAAGAAGGCGGTGTCCCGAAATTTGCTTCCGGCCAAAAAAGGCGCGGACAAGACTATGTTTAAACTGGACGAAGAGTGCTTCGAATTTATCAATCTTTTAAGAAAGCTGGGAGGCGAATCGACGAAAGAAGTAATTGATAGGCTGGTTATGGGAGCGCAAGAGGATTTTTCCAGCGGCAAGATCGAGTGGGTTAAACCGCGCGAAACAGCTGTCAGGAAGAGCGTAAGTATTAGCGCCGACGCGAAAGAGACGCTAGGCGGACTCGCCAAGAAACACGGTCGATCCCGCGACGAGGTTTTTAATTCCATCATCTCGCGCCATTTGAATGAAGTGCGGGCTCCCGCTCTGACCAGCGAGAGGAAGATTAACTACGCGCGGATCCTGCGGGAAATGGCGAGCCGTATGGAAGAGATTTATGAAGAACCGGCGGCTAAAGAAGCGCGGGAAAAGTTGCTCGCATGCGGCGATCCGGATCTGGACACAGGCATGGGAAGTTCGGGATTCGAAGAATCGCTCAATTATATAGACACAGGGCTTATGAATTTGGAAATTACCCTTGAAGAATTTATAGCAGAGAAGGAGAAAAAATGTGAAGGATAGCTTATTGAATAGTGACGAAAGCGCGACTGTGTATTTTGAAAAAATTGGATACGCCCGTAAAATTCAAAATGCTGTCGACAGAATGTGGGAGATATACAACGAACCAGAAACGCGAAAGGCAAAAGAAAAATTATTCCGGTACGAAAATCCAAATTTCGATACTGGAGTAGGAAAAGGCGGTTGCGCTGAATGTGTGCCATATCTGGAACAGGGACTGCTAGATCTTAATAATGCTATTGAGGAGCGGGTAATAAAGGAAAATAATAATTTAAAAAGAAGTTATGCTTGTAGACTGTTTAAAGCTAATAATTTGACCGATTCGGGAAAAATAAACCGGGAAATATTTATTAAATTGACGATCTTGTTCTCTATACGCAGGACGAGTTGAGTTTGAGCATGGTAGTTAAAATATATAAATAATAG
>CAMWPE010000188.1 GCA_947176055.1 uncultured Desulfovibrio sp. | reverse complement strand
GCGCGCGTTCAGATACGAAAGGCTTGTCAAACAACTGGAAGAGCATTCAGCGAAATCGGCGGAACTTTTTTACGCTTTTTGCATGATGAAAAACCGCGAGCCAAAAAGTTCCGTAGCCGCCATGACATCCGTTAGCGCGTTAAAAGGCATAGCCGCGAACGCTTTTTACGGGGCGGCTCGCGCGGCGCTCGACTCCCTTTGCCGTTCTTTCGCGGTTGAATTCGCCCAGGCGGGCGTCCGCTTTAATTGTGTCTGCGGCGGACTGATGCCCGGCACAAAAATGACGGATAGCTACGCCGCCTTACGCGGAGACAATTTTCTCGAAAGCGCCTCAGCGGTCCATCCGCTTGGTCTGGGCAAGCCGGAAGACGCCGCCAACGCTCTTGTTTTTCTTCTGGGAACGGCGAGTCAATGGATTACGGGGACTCAAATCCTGGTTGACGGCGGTTATATCGCCAAGGGTAATTAATAATGTATAAAATTTTTCGCGATATCGAAGTAGCCGGAGTCGCGGGAGCGACGCCGGAGGAGATCGAAACTGTAGCCGAGCTCATGGAAAAAGCGGACGACAAGGTTCGTTTTGTGTTGAAACGGGTCAGCGCTCTCGCGGGATTAAGTCGGCGCCATATGTGCCCCGACGATATCTACGCCAGCGATCTGGCCGCGGCTACAGGGCGCGAATTGCTCAAAAGGCTCGATTGGAGGCCGGACAGCGTGGACTCTCTTTATGTCGCCACCCTGTCTCCGGACTTCCTTTCGCCTACCACAGCCAATCTTGTAGCCGACGCCCTGGGTCTGTCTTCGCGATGCTTGAACACCGACGTAAACGACGGTTGTCCCGGAATTATCCATAGCGCATTGCTCGCTTGCGGGCTGATTGACGAGAATCAACCACGTTCCCTGGTGCTGGGCGGAACCGTGTTGACGAAAGAAGGCTGGAAGTGGGGCGACGGCAATTACGGAAACAGGATTTTAAGCGGCGACGGCTTCGCTGGATTCGCTTTGGAATATAAAAGAGGCGCGCCGCCAATATCTTTCTATACCTATACCGCGCCGGATACGGAACTGGCCTTGTTTCATGACGGAACAGGCACAAGATACCTCAAGACGGAAGGACGCGCCTATTCCATGAAGGGCGATAAAGTTACGGAGTTTTGCAACGCGCACGTGGCGGAATCCGCCCGGATTCATCTGGAAAAAGCCGGACTGGAGATCGACGATATCGACGTTTTTTATTTTCATCAGGCGAATAAAATGATCGTTTCCCGCCTGATCAAGGATCTTGGCATTACCGCGGAAAAAGCTCCCATGATTTTGAAAGATTACGCGAATTGCCACGGCGCGTCCGTTGTGATGACAGCCTGCGTCAATCCCACGGAAAAGAAACGCGTCCGCGCGATGTTCAGCGCTTTTGGCACCGGACTTGCGGTAATGTCAATGATCGCCGAAGTTGATACATCCAGAATCTTCCCCATTATCGATGTGGCCGAGCCTTGCGTCGTAATTAATGCATAAATAAGGACCTGTAATGGATGACGCGAACAAGGAAAAACTTTTCGGCGTAGTAGCCGCGACTTTTGAAATAGATCCGGCGACGGTGTCAGCCGATATGGCCGTTGGCTCCATTCCGCAATGGGACTCCCTTGGCCATCTGGGACTTATTTCCGCCATTGAGGAAGCCTTCGAGGTGTCCTTCGATGTGGACGAACTCTTTGAAGTCGAAACAGTCGGCGACTTTATGGAGTTGCTTGATAAGGAATTATAGATGCCGAGGGAGCTATTCATCGCGAAAGTCCTGAAGAACTGCGCAAATAAACCGGACAAAACAGCGCTTATCCGTTCGGACGACGGATTGACTGTGTCGTACGGAGAGCTAAAAAATTATATATCGGGCGCGCGAGAGGCCCTGATCAAAGCCAATGTCCGCAAAGGCGACCGCGTAATGCTTAACGCGGCGCATGATTTCAATTTTATTTTCCTCTACCTGGCCCTGCATTCCATGGGCGCCGTCGCGGTTCCTCTGGATCCCGGCATGACGCGGGAGCGGTATCTTACTGTAAAAGAGAGCGCGGGACCCGTTCTATGTCTTTGGAGCGACGCGAGCATGCCGGACAGCGTAGGTTACGACGCGTTCCTCAATCCTGCGGACGAAGATTTTGAAATTGCCGCGACAGAGGACGATCTGGCCGATATCATGTTCACTTCCGGCACCACCGGAAAACCTAAAGGCGTCGCCCTGAAGCAGGCGACAATAGCCGCCGCGGTCAACAATATTAATATGTTTATAGGCAACGGCGAAGACGATATAGAACTTTGTCCGATGCCGCTCAGCCATTCTTTCGGGCTCGCGCGCATCCGATGCAATTTATACGCGGGCGCGACTCTTGTCCTGGAAAACGGCGTGTCCAGGCCTAAACATCTTTTTCAAAGCCTGGACGCATACAATGTCACGGGTTTGAGTATGGTGGGGGCTGCATGGACCATCCTCTCGCGCTTGAGCGGCGACAAACTGGGGAATTTCGCAAATCGTCTTAAATATGTGGAGCTCGGATCGGCCCCGTTGCCTCCGGAATCCAAAGCCCGCCTGGCTTCGCTCCTGCCCAATACCAAGACCTGCATGCACTATGGCCTCACGGAAGCTTCCAGGGCCGCTTTCCTGGACTTTCGGGCCGATAGCGAGCGACTGGAGAGCGTGGGCCGCGCTTCGCCTTTATGCGAAATAGCCATTTTTTCTCCGGACGGCGAGAAATTGGCCGCCGGAGAGGAAGGAGAGGTCTGCGTTCGCGGCGATATTGTTTTTCCAGGATACCTGGAGGACGAGCACAACAGGGAAGCGTTTTTTCCGGGCGGTTATATGCGCACCGGAGACTTGGGACTCCTCGACGAAAACGGATATTTGCGCCTGACAGGCAGAATCAAGGAAATGATCAATGTGGCCGGCGAAAAAGTCTCTCCCTACGATGTGGAACGCGAACTGGAGGCGTGCCCCGGCGTGGGGGAAGCCGCCTGCGTCGCCATGCCGGATCCATTGCTAGGCGAAGCCGTCGCGGCTTTTATAGTCCCAGCCGAAGACGCAAGCCCTGATCCGTCCGCTATTCTCTCCGCGCTCAAAAATCGTTTGCAAACGTATCAGACTCCCAAAATCGTCAAAATCATTGAACGGTTGCCGCGCACCGTGTCGGGGAAGATTCAACGCGCCGCGCTCAAGGAGCGTCTCTGATGACTAAAGAGACCGCTCCCGATACCTCCGCTGTCGACGCTCTTCTCGCCCTTGACCCATACGCGCCTCATACGCTGGAAACCGAAAATATTTACCGTCGCGCGCTGAAAGAAACTCTTCGCCACTATATCGAAAATAATCAAACCTACGCGTCCTTTCTCCAAAGAAAGCGCTTCGATCCCGCGGGGGATTTCCCTCTGGCGGATCTGCCGTTTTTGCCCACGCAACTATTCAAGAGGACAGGCGCCGACATTTCGACCGCGCCGCCGTCGCAATTAAAATTATCCCTCTCTTCTTCCGCTACCAGCGGCATTCCCAGCGTGATACCGGTGGACGACGTCACCGCCAGGCGCCAGGCCCTGTGCATGACGCGAATAATGAAAGAATTTTTGGGTAAGGAAAGAACGCCCTTCCTTGTGCTGGACTGCGATCCCCGGGCCGCGAACGTCGCGTACGGGGCGAGGGGGGCCGCCGTGCGCGGATATCTGCGCTTCGCTTCCTCGGCGCAATATTTTATGACCGAAGATAACGAAGGCCTTACTTTTTTAATCGATAAGTTCCGCGAAGCCGTTTCGGCGCTGGATCCGGAAAAGCCGGTAACCCTGTTTGGCTTTACATATGTTTTATACGGCGAGCTGGCGCGTCGCGCCCTGGAATCAGGCGAGCGTTTTGCTCTGCCAAATGGATCTCGCGTCCTGCATATCGGCGGCTGGAAAAAACTGGAGGCCGAAAAAGTTTCCCGTAAAAAATTTGAATCCGACCTGGAATCTGTCCTTGGCGTCAAACCGGAAAATATTATCGATGTCTATGGCTTTACGGAACATATGGGTCTCAATTATCCGGATTGTCCATGCGGTTGCAAACACGTTCCGCACGCGAGTCGTCTGGTTGTGCGCGATCCGGTCACGCTGGAACCTCTCCCCGCCGGCAAAAAAGGAGTTCTGGAATTTATTAGTCCCCTGCCTTATTCCTACGCCGGAGCGGCCGCGCTGACGGACGACGTCGGCGAAAAGGTCGACGGAGAATGTCCCTATGGCAGGGGGGGAGAAAGATTTATAATAACCGGACGTCTGCCCAAAGCCGAGCCAAGAGGGTGCGGCGATATCATGGGCGAAAAAATGCGCGGAGCGAGACCGATCGTCGGCGCAAAATCGGACGAATTGAGGATAGGCGTCTGGGGAAACGAAGCTAAAGATATAACTGAAGTCGCGAGAAACCTCCGCGCCAATCGCGACTGGCTTATCTCCCAACCCGCGGAGCTTATAGCTGGTCTCATTGGAGAGGTAGCCCAGGACTGGATCGAGGATTCCGCTCTCGCGGCCTGGCGCAAACACGGCTTGCATTTTCTTTCCCAATGGTGTTCGCAGGCAAATCTGCTCACGCTGGCATCGACATCCTTGCGGGGAATGCCCGAAGCTCTCGAC
>CAMWPE010000187.1 GCA_947176055.1 uncultured Desulfovibrio sp. | reverse complement strand
TCGGACATCCCCGTCCTTCTCCCGCAATTTTCCCCTCCATTCCCGGCAATTTGCCCATGGCGTCCTCATAATCCCCGTTTTTAATGCATATCGGGACGTTTATAAAATCGATACCATATATTTTTTTTAAATTAAAGCCTCATTCGGAGGCTGCCGGCATGGTATAGAACGTTTCCGGAAGCTGGGGAGGCGCCATGGGCGCGCCGTCGACAGCCGCGTTCCATCTGCGCTCAAACTCTTTCTCCGAATACGTCGCGCTGTCAAATTTGGGCGCGGTCGCCACTTTGCCCGGGACGGGAGCGTGAGAATACTGTTCTCCGCCGGAGTTTTTCTCGTCATAAAAAGGAGCGCGCAACGCCTCCGGCGATTGAGCGTAAAATTTTATTTTTATTTCTTTTTCCACGTTATTGTCCCAGAGTTCAAAGAACATTACGCCGGCCGGAGGGATACCGTCGCGGGGATAGCCTTCCGCTTCCCATTCAATCCCCATCAATGCGCCGATATTGGCGATATTGGTGTCGTGGCCTACAAAAACCACAAATTTGGCGTCGTTGGCCCTTTTGTCATAATGCCTTCCCATGAGCGCGTCGCCTATTTCTTTTAACAGCGCTCCTCCTTGCGCCCAGGCGACTAGCGGGGCGCGGTTAACTACGTCGAATACTTTGGCGTGCGCGGGCAAAAGCTCGTTCAATACTTTTCCGTCCACTTGTCCCCAACCGGGGGTCGCGTCCGGCCATTCGGCGTATTCGAGCAAAAATATTTCAGCCAGACTCGAAGTTATGGACAGCGCTCCCAAAATATGAACGCTGGATCCGTCGCTCCTCACGCTGATGGCGCTGGGCAGATCATTAAGCGAGCATTCCGGCGTCATGGCGAATCTCTCGCAGATCGCTTCGCTGGGCGAGCCGATTATTTCGCTTGTCAGCTGGACGGGCCCCGCAAGTTCTTCCTGAAGATTACGCAAGCCCCCGTCCGTCATTGCGAGCACGTCGCGGGCGACGGCCGCGGGATTATATTTATATATTCCGGCCTTTACCGGATGAAAAAGCGGATCGACTTTTTCCGGAATCGCCGCGTAACCAATGGAGCAATTGGGCGCCAATCCCTGAATAAGGGCCCATGCGGTGGCTCGCGTTCTTTCGTCGCTGTCCGCGCGGATATAAACTGTATCCGGCGCCGGGCACATGTTTTCAGGAAGAATGCCTTGCTGATTTAGCGCGGCGCGCATATCTTGCCACATCGCCGTGACAAGCCTGGCGCCTCTGGGAGTGAGATCGCCTTTTTTTACCGGCCAGACCGGCCAGGTCTTTAGCGTCCACGAATGCAATACCCTGTCGCTCTGCGTCGGCGCGCGAACGCCATGACGAGACAAGGCGACAATTTTCAGGAGTTTCGCGGACTCATTATCTTTGGCCAACGCGGGCAAAACGAGAATCAGAACAAGAGCCATAGCGAAAAATAAACGCAAAATCGGCATACGCGCCTCCGCGAAAGATTATTGTCTGTTTTTATTAATTAAACCAGGAAGCGCGTCGGCCAGGTGACGACCCATATCGCGAATCAGTTCGCTTTCGGTCGCGACCAGCGCGTTATAATCCGCGCCGTTAACCATTTCCTCCGCGCGGTATACGCCGCTCTCGATGGGTCTTTCTTCGCGATTCAGCAATGTCCAGCGACAATCGAGGACAGCCTTTTCATTAAAGTTGCCGTCCAGACGCGCTATATCCAGCAACAGCGTATAATCGCCTCCGCTGGCCGTTCCGGCGGGTAGGACATTTATCCCTGCTTCGAGCATGGGTTTTAATAATGTCTCTTCGACTACTCTTCGCGTTCCGGCTCCGACTGGCTCCGCCCACAGGTGAAACTCGGCTACAATCAGCATGGTCTCGCCCTTCACGCGGCTAACGATATTATTCCTGTTCAGATACGAGGGTATTTCGACCTGCGCGATCCGCAAAGTCGTTTTAGGCATTTTGTCGGTAGTTACCGGTTCCGCCCCGCTTTCCAGCAAATAATAATTTGTCGGATCGCTCCTGGCGCAACCGCATAGAGCCAAAAGCGCGACCGCGATGACAAATTCTCTTTTCATCCTATCTTTTCCCCTGTTTGCCCATTAACAAAGCCTCCGGATTGCGCTCGAGCAACTCCGCGAAATTATGAAGGGATCTCGCCGCCGCGGTCGCCTCGCGCAAAAGTCTGCGAATTTCGTTCATGGTTGGCGAATCGGGCGAGATTGTCCCGTTGGCGGTCGAACTGATCTTCTTTAAAGCGTCCGCCGCGCCGGAAATACTGGCCATAGCCGCTGTAAAGGAACTTAATGCCTTGGGAATTTCCGCGCCTACGGTTTTGCCCGCGCTCTCGAATTCCTTCATCATGTTGGTCAGCGCGTTTCGCACTTCGCTCTGGGCCATCAAATTCCTCAATTCGTCAAAGGCGCCAGTGAATGCCGCCAGCCCTTTTTCCAGTTTGCCGTCGCCCACGGCTTCGGTGACGCTGGAAAGAATGGCGGAAATAGAATCCGCCATTTTTTCAATAGGCAATTTCGCGAGGGTTTTTTGAAGGGTATCGATGGGCGAAGGTATCGTAGGTATTTCGGTTTCGGGATTTGAGGAACGGTAAATCATGGGCGTGTTGGGGAAAAAATCCAGCTCCACGCGCGATTGTCCTGTTATTAAACTATTCAACGCCAATCGCGCCCGCAACCCGCGTTCAACCATCCGCCGAATAATGGTTTCCTGCATTCTTTCGGACAATGTATTGCCGGAAGACGATATAAAGCTTTTTTCATCGATCATTATGGTCACGGGGATGGTGACATTGGAATCGCGGGAATTGGCGACCAGGCTTATCTGGGTGACGTTGCCCATGGGCACGCCGCGAAAAACGACCGGAGCGCCAATTGACAAGCCGCTGACAGAGCCGTCAAAATACAGGGTATAAGTAAGAGCGTCCTTAAAAATCTGGCCGCCTCCCAGAACCATGAGCGCGACCGCGAAAAGGGCCAGACCTCCTATTACGAACGCCCCAACCATTGTTTTATATCCAGCGCTAGTCATGTCAGATCACCGATATAAGATTCGCGTCCGGCCCAAAGCCTCCGGGCGCGTTTTTATCCTTATGCCAACCGCCCCGCGTCAGAAAGAGCAGACATTCTTTCGCGGTTTGGGGATTATCCCGCAATTTTGAGGGATTCCCTTCGGCAATGACCGTCCTCGTTTTCACATCCAGAAAAATGCCGTTGGTTCCAATATTGAATATGCTGGCAAGCTCGTGGGAGACGATGACGAAAGTCGCGCCAAGCGAATCGCGAAGCTCCTGGATAAGCTCGTCCAGCAAACTTGAACTGACAGGATCGAGTCCGGCGGACGGCTCGTCAAGGAAAAGGATGTGGGGATCGAGCGCGAGAGCGCGGGCCAGGCCGGCGCGTTTCATCATGCCCCCGCTTATTTCCGATGGATAGTAGTCTTCGAATCCCGCGAGACCTACAAGGGCGAGTTTCATGGAAGCGAGCTCGCGTATTTCGCTCATCCCCAGCCTGGTGTATAATTTTAGGGGCAGGGCGATATTTTCCGCCAAGGTCATGGCGCTCCATAAGGCTCCGGACTGAAAAAGAGCTCCCGCGCCGCGCATGCATTCCTGGCGCGTATTTTCCGTTCCTCCCCAGAAATTCGTCGCGCCGAAATACACGTCGCCGGCTTGCGGAGATTTTAAGCCCATCAAGACATGCAGAAGGGTGCTTTTTCCGCAACCGGAGGCGCCCATTATGAAAAATATATCGCCTTTGTTTATCTGAAAGGTCACGTCGCGCATAAGGACAAAAGAGCCGTAACTTACTTCCAGATTTTCCACTGTCAGAGGATGATCCCCAAGCGGTCCCAATTTGGGCGTCGTTTTTGTTCTTTCGTCCATTTATTAGCCGTCAGACGCCGAGGGCGTTGCAGATAACGGTTATGATCGCGGACATGACAATGATGCCGACGATCGCGGTGACGACCGCTCTCGTTGTGGTCTGGCCCACCGCGAGCGCGCTTCTGCCGCAACGCATCCCCTGATAACAACTGGTCAGGGCAATGACCACGCCGAAAACAGTTCCGTAAACGAGCCCGATGATGACCTGTTTAAAATGGACCATCTGCATGGTGGCATGGAGATATTGCAAGGAGTTAATGCCGAGCATCCCCCAAGCGACGAGCCAGCCGCCGATCACGCCCATCAGATCCGCGTAGAGCGTAAGCAAGGGGATCATCAAGGTCAGAGCCAGAACGCGGGGAATGACGAGAAAGTCGATGGGCGATATTCCAGTTACTTCCAGGGCGTCGATTTCCTCGTTTACTTGCATCGTGCCAATAAGGGCCGCGTACGCGGCACCGATGCGTCCGGCCATCACCACTCCGACCATGACGGCTCCCATAACGCGCAACATACCTATGCCAACCAGACCGGCGACGTAAATCTGCGCGCCGAACTGTTTAAGCTGCACCGCGCCTACAAAGGCCAGAATGAGGCCGAACAGGAGACTGGTGAGGGAGATGATAGGCAGGGAATCGGCGCCGCATTCGGTCATCGCCTTGAGCAAATCGCTTCCGCGCATCCGGGATTTGCCGATAAAAAGGCGACTGACGCCAATTGTGGTGTCGCCCAGAAAATTGAGAAAGTCCTTGACCCGGGGCCAGACGCCAAG
>CAMWPE010000186.1 GCA_947176055.1 uncultured Desulfovibrio sp. | reverse complement strand
CAGCTAGCTTGTTCAATGATGTTTTTGAATTTGATTTTGAGATAAGTTCTAGTGTTCGCTTTCATGGGCATACAGACTTAACGAGGTTTAAAATGATTACCTACATTTTGGTATTTTTGGCAGGACTTGCGATTTTCGCATACGGCCAGTACATCGCCCGTCGCAAGCATAACTAGTCATTTCCAAACTTTCCGAGACACGGCCCGCTTCGGCATACGGAGCGGGCTTTTCTTTTTTCTTCCGGAGGCGAAAACATGGCAATGGTCAACTTCAATGACAAATATTTTATGCTGAATGGGCGGCGCGTTCGCGCGTTGCCGCTCACAAGTTACACGACATTTACAAAGATTTTACCTACTCGAAATACATTCCCGCCGATGAAATTGATCCCCTTTTCTCCGAAATTTACGCTTTTGCGCCGGATTTTCCGGCTTCTCTCTCGATTGAACTTCAGCGAGAATGGGCGCGGATTAATGAGCAACTTAACACAAATTATATTGACGACGCGGTCGCGTTTCTGGTCTCCCGGGAACTTTACGACAAAATTTTTGACGAGATCATCATAAACATACGTCGCGTCTTCGCCGATGACGATGACACGAACGAGGCCGTCGCGGCCACGGCGTAACCGAATCCCAATCCCGCAATTCCAGCCCGCTCCCTACCTTCGGCGCGGGCTTTTCTTTTTTTCGGAGGCTTTATGTGTATTCATCGCGGCGAATATCGCGACGCGAGGCGAACTTATAGCGACCGCGCGCCGGGATACGCGCAAGGCGCGGTTTTTCCCGGGGACGAGGCTGGTAACATATGCAAACTTTCCGGTGAAATTTGCGGCAAAATCGACGATATCCGACCGGACTGGTGAGATATAGTTTATGATACGGGATTCGTATGCCCGGATTGCGACGGCGAGATCAAAAAGAATGGCGAGGGGATACTGTATTGTAAAGTATGTCTCGCGCAATACGAAAACGAGGCCGCGCTTTATTACGTTCGCGGCGAATCGGAGGCTGTATAATGAATATGCCTATGAAAATATCGAAAATCAATCGCGATTTTGAGCGCCCGGACTTTCTCAAGCGCAATGACGATCTTGACGAGTTCAAAACGTTCGAGCGCGATCTTGCCAGCGCCCGGGCGTATGTCGAGCGCTTATTGAAGCGCGAACTTGACGCGCAGAATGAGCGCGAAGCCGCGATTCAGAAAATGAAAAACATGAGCGTCAAGCTCTGGGATAAAGACGTAAGAATTAGCGAGCTTGAAAGCGAAATAAAGTCGCTTCGCCGTCAACCCGCCGAATCCCGGGCGGCGATTCCCGCCGAAAACTAGTCGCCGCTCCATGGGCGTCCGGCAATCCGCTGGGCGCCCTTTTTCATTCCCATTTTATAGCAAGCGAAGGGATTTATAATGGCCGTCCCTATTCAAATAAGAGCTTCGTCACTCGGCGAACTCTTTGATTGTCCCGCCCGATGGCAAGCTAAACACTTGATAGGTCTGCGGCTTCCCATTTCTGCCGCGTCAAGACTGGGCACGGCTGTCCACGCCGGGACGGCTCTATTTGATCAAAGCCGTCTTGACGGTAATCCGCTTACAGCCGACGAAGCCGCCGGAGCGGTAGCCGACGTAATACAAGATAAAAATGAAGACGTGGACTGGATCGAGGTATCTCAAAAAGACGCGGAGAAAATCGCGATCCCGCTCCACGGTCTCTATTGCGAAAAGATCGCGCCAAAACAAAATTATGTGGCCGTCGAGGCCTTATGCGACAATCTGACCATTACCGATATCGGCATAACGCTAACCGGGACGGTCGACCGTGTCCGGATAACAGACGACGGCCTCGGCATTGCCGACCTCAAAACCGGCAAAACAGCCGTGGCCGCCGACGGCACGGTAAAGACGCTAGGACACGCGGCGCAAATCGGAGTTTACGAGTTGCTGGCATCCCACGCGCTGGCGCAAGACATTACCGCGCCCGCGCAAATAATCGGTTTTCAGACTGGAAAAACGGCCAAGGGCCAGCGGGTTGGGACTGGCGAAATCTATCAGGCCAAGGATGTTTTGCTCGATGGCGAAGATGGAACGCCGGGTCTTTTGCGCCACGCGTCAAAGATTGTACATTCCGGAGATTTTTACGGCAATCCGCGTTCGCCCTTATGCGCTGAAAAATAGCGCCCCGCGTATAAAATCTGTAAATGGAGGCGGTAATTATGAGCATGGCAAAATTATCGGAATTGCGACATCCCCTGACGGCTTCGCCGTCCAGTGTTGTTTCAATGAATATGGATACGGTCGGCGGCTTTGAGTCTATGCAAAGGGCCGCTAAACTTTTCGCAAGTTCCACGATTATCCCAAAAGCCTATCAGGGGAACATCCCCAACTGCTTTATCGCGGTCGATATGGCTATGCGGATGCAAGCGAATCCGCTTATGGTCATGCAAAATCTCTATATCGTTCACGGCAATCCGGCATGGAGCGCTCAATTCCTGATCGCCACTTTCAATAAGTCTGGTCGCTTTTCCGCGTTGCGCTATGAATTTCAGGGGACGGAGGAGCAAGACGACTGGGGATGCCGCGCGACAGCCATGGAATTGGCGACAAATGAGAAACTGGTCGGCCCGCTCATTACGATAGCTATGCCTAAAAAGAATGGCTGGTATCAAAAAGAGGGCTCTAAATGGCAGTCAATGTCTGAACAGATGCTCCGCTACAGGGGCGCCGCGTGGTTTATCCGCGTGTACGCGCCGGAAATAGCCATGGGCTTGCAGACCGCCGAGGAAGTCCGGGACGCGACCATTGTCATGGAGCCGGACGCGGACGGAAATTTTGAAATGCTTGACGAACTCAAGTTGCCACAAAAGACCGAATCGGATCCCGCGCAGGTTGAATCCGGCGAAATAATTGAATCAGTCGAGGAATCGGCTGAAGACAAACAGACCGCTGATAAACAGAGAGCGGCAAAGGCTGTCGCAAGGTCAAAAGCGAAAGAAACTGATCAGGCGGATCTACAGAACATGACTACGGTGATTACACAAGAGGGCTTTCCAGTCTAAAAAGGAGTAGCTATGGCAAGCGAATTTGATCAGTGCCGCCGCTTTGAACTGCATGACTGTTCTAATTGCGATAACGATCGGCATGAGGGTTGCGCCTTCGGCGCCGAGTTTTCCGGCGAATGCTCCCGTTGGGAGCCGACTTTCGGCAATTATCCCAGCACTTCGAATCCGTGCCAGCCTAATACGTGGAATAACGAGATGGTCTCCGTTGCGGTCGAGTCTGGGGAAGAAATACAGCGTCGCGAGATGTCTGAAAAAGAGAAATATCCGACGCTTTTCACTGTCGATGAAGAGACACGCGCCTCGATTTTTCCTTTTGAATAAATAGCTAATTTCCCCGCTCCCGCGACCGTGGAGATCCCGGCGAGAGGTGTCCATAGCCGGGTAACGGTAGAACGGCGAAAGACGCGCGGATTACCGTGGCCGCGCGGCCTCCTTATGACCACCTCCGGACATCGCCTCGCCGCGCGGCGTTACGCGCGGCTAATTTTATTTAATGGATGGATAGAGGCTTGTATGAATGATTCGCAAATACTCGACGCCGCCGGCCGCATCGCTACGCCGAAAAACGCCCGCGAGGTTGCGTGGGCCAATGCCGTTGATTCCGGCGCGTTGAAGCGGTCGATGAATAAATTGCGGGAAAGACGCGAACTGCCTCACGAGCGAAAAATCGAACTTTCCATCGAGCGAATCCGGGAATGGTATGAAGCGTGGGATGGCGCGGTCTCTTATTCCGGCGGGAAAGATAGTTCGGTTCTTTTATGGCTGGTTCGGAGCGTGTTCCCGGATGTTCCCGCTGTCTTCTGTCATACCGGCCTTGAATATCCCGAAGTTATCCGGACAGTCATGGCCACTCCGAATTGCCATATTATACGGCCAAAACTCCGTTTCAGAGAAGTGATCAACAAATACGGCTGGCCAATCGCGTCAAAAAAGCTCGCGCGGGGTATCAGCATTCTTCGTCATCCTACTGACCGCAATCAGAATGTCTATCGGCTTTACGATCAAGGCATAAACCGATTCGGCCAGCCGGTAAATGGCCGTAAAATTTCGGACTGCCGGCGTTTTCTGGTAAACGCGCCATTCGAAGTTTCCGATCACTGTTGCGAAGTAATGAAAAAGGAGCCGACGCGCCGGTATCGCCGCGAAATCGGCCGCGCTCCGTTCGTCGGTATTCTCGCGACTGATAGCAAAGAGCGCGAATTGACGTATCTGAAAACTGGCGGGTGCAACGCTTTTGACGCGAAAGAGCCTAAAAGTACGCCGCTCGCGTTCTGGACTGATCAAGACGTTCTGGAATGTATCCGGAAAAATAATATCTCGCTCGCCTCCGTTTGCGGCGAAATAGTCGAGCGCGACGGCCAGCTATGGACCAGGGGCTTACGCCGGACAGGTTGCGTGTTCTGCGCGTTCGGGTTGCGCATGGATCTGAATGACGGGCCAGAAACACGCTTTGAGATGCTGAAAAGAACGCATCCGAAGCTGGGGGCGTATGTCATGGAGAATCTGGGGCCGGCGAAAGTGTTGCGGTATTGCCGCGACAATACGTCAATGCCCTCGCTCGCGAAAAGATTGCGGTGGGGGGAAGAATGCGAAAACCAGTGCCAACTTTTTAGCTGAAAAATGCAATAAAAAAGGCGCGGTTGCGAGGCCGCGCCGTGTCCGCCTATTCGGCAGTGAACGAACCATAAACAGG
>CAMWPE010000185.1 GCA_947176055.1 uncultured Desulfovibrio sp. | reverse complement strand
TTCTATGAGCCCGTTAGACCAGCGGTAAGGCTGGTTCGTTGGCAGGCTGAATGGGCATTGCCCGTTGTCAACAGCGCACATGGAATTGTTGAATGAAAAGAGATAGCCGTTTTCTTTCAAAGCTCTTAAGGTAGCGGTGTTCCAGCGGAAAGATCCGGCCCTGAAAGCGATGGGGCGCTCGCCTGTAAAGCTGTAGAGAAGATCCGTAAAATATTTAATTATAAATCCGGCCCGCTCGAACGAGTAGTCATTCATATACCAAGGGCGCTGTCTTCGTCCATGCTCTTCCCAAAAAGATAAAGGCAGATATTCGGGATGCGCGTGCGCCTGCACATCCTGGCCTTCCCGGACAAGCCATTGAGCGACAGCCTTCAATTCGTCCAGATAGGGATAGGCTCCGCAGAGATCGAGGAAAAATACCAGCCGCGCTCCGTATTCCCTGGCTATCAAAGCCATCTCTTTAACGCCCGCCTGTTTGTCTCCATGCTTTCCCAAAATAAGACGATTAACATGATCTGTTTCAGCCCTGTTGGGGAGAGCTTCGGTATCGACGGTCAGCATGGCGTAGCGGTCAGGCATGATTTTACGTCAGCTTTTATTGGTCTTTTCCCGGAAAAATTCCGGTTTTGCGCAGAATACGGCGAATAAACAAGACTCCGGCGCCGGCGGCGACGATTATTAGAACAAATATCGTCGCCAAACTACCCCACGAATGCCGGCTGTTTTCTTCCCAGAGACCGCTTAACAGGAATAAACAGAAAACGAGGATGGCGAAAGCCGCGTAACCCAGAGATCGCCGAATATCTAGACGCCAAAAATAATGGACGGCGCAGGCTATGCCAATCAGCGCCGCGCATCCCATGCAAAGGATCGCTATAAATTCTGGCATTTTGAAATAAAATCGGAAAAATAATAAAGCGCGAGAGCGTCGGTCTTTAATCCGACGCCCCCGCGAGGAGGATTATTTACGCGTAGGGATTGGCGTAAAGGAGGATGAAACTGATTACCAGAGCGTAAATGGCGAGGGACTCGATAAAGGCGAAAGCCAAAATCATCGTTCCCGTAATTTTGCCGCTTACCTCGGGGTTGCGGGCCACGCCTTCGCTGGCGCCTTTGAGACCGACGCCCATGCCGATGCCGCAACCGCAAGCCGCTATGCCTATGCCAAGCGCGGCGGCGAGGCAGGTTACGCCTACGGAGCTGGAATTGAGCGGCTCGGCCGCCAAAGCCATGCTCGCCATACCAAGGATCGCCGCGATATTGAAGGCGATCATTGCAAGTTTGCGCATTCTGGACTCCTTGTTATATAATTGGACCTTGCGGTCATTCCCCCGCTCTTAATGCTCCGGGCCTTCCAGGGCGCTGGAAATATAAAACATTGTCAGCATGAAAAATACGAAAGCCTGCATGCATTTCCCAAGCAGGAACAGGCCGTATATGGGTATCGTGCCGAGAATCGGAGCCATGATAAAAAAGAGGATGATTACTATTTCCTCGCCCCGGATATTGCCGAAAAGACGAAGGGAAAGCGATACCGGCCGCGAGAGCTGGGAGACGATCTCAAGAGGCAACATGAGCGGAATGAGCCACTTTGTGGGACCAAGGAATTGATTTATATAGCGAGCCTTCCAGCGCGCGATGCCTACCCAGTTGTAATAGACGAACACGAAGATCGCCATGCACACGGTGGTGTTAAGATTCGCGGTGGGCGCGTCGCAACCCGGGATCAAGCCCAGAATATTCATTCCAAAAATATAGATCAACATCCCGCAGAGGAGGGGGACAAATTTCTTTCCCGCCTCGCCCATATTGGAGCAAATATATCGCTCCGTCGTATCGACCACGGCTTCAAAAAAGTTTTGCAGTCCCCCCGGCACCAGTTTCAGGCGGCGCCGGAGAATCAGCGCGATAACGAACAGAACAGCCATGCACAGCCAGGAATAGAATACATGCTTGAAAGGAAGAGTCTGACCGCAGATATTTATTTCGTCCAGTCCTAGGAAAGTGGAAAGCAACACTGGTTCCGGCAAACTTCCAGCCATTGAATCCTCCCTTCGCGGCCTTTCGCCGCGTATTCCCGTCAAATCCGCGCCCGGGGACGAACTTCGTCTCCGGCTGTTCAGCGACGCAGATAATATAGAAACAAAGCCGCCGCCAGCGCCGCTCCCGCGATCATTCCGGCTACAATCGCTCCGGGCGGCGCCGAAGCGACAGCCAGCGCGAGATAAAGCAAAAGCGCGAACAGGATTAGTCGCAAATAAAAGCGCGATAGAACGCGAAGCACCAAAGTCCTGTCAAATTTATCCGGCGGAGAGCCCGAAAAGAGCCTCGTCCAGCCGAAAACGATCCAGGTCATTCCGCCCAGACCGCAACCAAACCAAAAAATCCAAGGGAATGCGAAATATAGGGCAGAGCCAAGAATCAGAAAAAAGCAACTTGCGAAAATCTGGTTTCGCAGTATGGGTCTGATTATGGGATCCGCTATATTTTTCCGCCACAGGAAGCCGTCCAGAGGCTGGCAGATCTTTTCCCACCAGGCGGAAATAATATTCATTGGCCAGAAGCCGCTCCGTTTTACCGCTCCAGTTTGCGCAGCAGGGCGCGCGTGTCCCGCCATACATTCAGGAAACCGGCCCCTATCCCAACGAACAGAAGGGCGATCTTGCCCCACGGGGATATGTCGAGCCAGAGATCCAGTCCGTAACCCAGCGCGAATCCGACCATGGGACCGCTGACCATATGCAAGCCTATGACACCGGCCGAAGCCAGAGCCCTCATGCCTTCATGCTGTTGCCGCAAAATCTCCTTAAAGGCCATAAAAATCCTTTCGCGATTACTCTAACGCGGATCTTTCGCGGCGTCAACGTCGCCGTCATTGCTCCAATATAACGGCTTTATTAATTATTACCGGATTTTGCGGCACGTCGTCGTAAGGGCCGCGATTGCCGGTCAATACCCTCTCAATCTTGTCCACGGTGTCGAATCCGGATATGACCTTTCCAAAGACGGCGTAACCCCAGCCTTCGGTGGTTTCGGATTTAAAATCAAGGGAATCGTTGTCCTTTGTGTTAATAAAAAATTGCGCGCTGGCCGAATGGGGCTGAAAAGTTCTGGCCATGGCGATAGTATATTTTTTGTTGCGCAGACCGTTGTTGGCTTCGTTGCGAATGGGAGCCTGGGTTTCTTTTTCCTTGAGCTGGGGCGTCATACCTCCGCCCTGAATCATAAAATCCTTAATTACCCTGTGGAAGATTGTGCCGTCGTAATGCCCGGATTTTACGTACTGGATAAAATTGGCGACCGTGTTGGGCGCCTTGCGCGCGTCGAGCTTAAGGACTATATCGCCCAGGTTGGTTTCCAGTTTAACGACGGGATCCGTCCCTGTTTGCGAAGCCGCGAAAGACTGGCCCGCGCTCAACGCCGCGAAAATACAAACCATAAAGATTCCGCAAAATAATTTTTTCATTTTCCTTTTCTCCTCGCTTCCCTTTAGCCGTATCCGGCCTTTCTGTCCAGACGAAAACAGACGTCGCGAGCGCCGTCAGGGTCCCTCTTCTTCCGGACGCCTTCCTTGCGAATCTCTCATATTTTTAATATAATTCTAATTATTCTCATTAAGAAAACCTTTTCGCGGAGGAAACGCGTATGAAAAAGGCGCTTTGTCTGGTCGCGGCGGTCGCGTTGCTCGGCTTTTCTTTCGACCCGGCTTTGGCCGCGGAAACATGGACTCCCAAAGTCGCGGCGCATCGCGGAGCCAGCGGCTATTTGCCCGAGCATACCTTGCCGGCCAAAACGATGGCCTACGCCATGGATCCGGATTACATCGAGCAGGATGTGGTCATGACCAAAGACGGCGTCCTGATGGTCATGCACGATCCGCAACTGGACACCACCACCGACGTCGCCAAAAAATTCCCGGGCAGGCAACGCTCCGACGGCAAGTTCTATGTGGCCGATTTTACCCTGCCCGAAATCGAAACTCTCGTTCTCACAGAAAGATTTGATCCCGAGACGGGAAAGCCGGTATTTTCCGGCAGGTTCCCCGGCGACAGCGGAATTCCCTTCCGTCTGCCAAAATTCGAGGACGAGCTTAAACTCATTCAGGGTCTTAATAAATCTACTGGCAAGGATGTGGGCGTATATGTCGAGGTGAAAGAGCCGGCCTTTTACGCCAGGGAAGGCAAGGATATAACCCAGGCCGTCATCGATACCCTGACAAAATACGGTTACAACTCCCCGGATTCCAACGCCATCCTGCAGATATTCGATTACGACGCGGTAAAATCCGCTCGCGAAAAGGGCTGGAAAGGAGAGCTGGCCATGCTCGTGACAAAAAACGGCCAACACCTGACTGATGATAAAAAAGTTCACGAATGGCTCATGACGCCCGAAGGCATGGCGGAAGTATCCAAATACGCGACTATTTACGCCCCCAGCTTCGCGTTGCTCGCGGTTCCCGACGATCAGACCGGCTACAAAATTACCGGGCTGGCGGATATGGCCAGGAAGAATGGCATGAAAGTGCACTCCTGGACTTTGCGCAAGGATCAACTGTGGCCGGGATTTAAAAGCATGGAACAGGCTCTCGACGCCGCCTTCAAGGAGATCAAGCTGGACGGGCTGTTCTCCGATTTTCCCGACGAAGTCGTCAAATATCTGCGTAAAAACGGCATGAAACCCGCCGCGAATTAATCTCGGAAACAATCGGGAAACCTCCCGGATTACGGAAAACAAACGGCGGCGGATCCGCTCCGC
>CAMWPE010000184.1 GCA_947176055.1 uncultured Desulfovibrio sp. | reverse complement strand
ATTTGACGTCGCCGGAACCCAGGGCTTCGAAAAGGGCGACAGTGTGATAACCGTTTTTATCCGAAATACGCCCCTCGGGAAGACCCCAGATCTTTTCCATCTCCGCCCGGTGTTTTGGATTGGCGACAACGCGACCGGCCGGAAGCAGGTGCGAAAGCGCGCCGCCGTCGCGAACGCCGCCGCAGGCGTTGGGTTGGCCGGTCAGGGAGAAGGGCGTCGCGCCCGGGCGACCGATCTGGCCGGTAAGCAAATGTAAATTATGAATCAGGTTGTTGGCCGCGACGCCTTGCACGCGCTGATTTATGCCCATGCACCAGAGACTCATGGCGGCGGGGGATTCGGCGAACATCCGCGCGGCTTCGCGAATGTCCTTTTCCGGAACCTTGCATATCTCCGCGACTTTCTCCGGCCTGTAATCCTCGAGGAACTCCTTGTATGCCTCAAAATCGGCGGGTTTTCCGTCAGGCGTCATGAAATTTACGTATTTTTGCCAGAAGCGCGGATTGTCCAGCTCCTCGTTAATTATGACCCAGGCCATGGCGTTCATAAGCGCCAAATCCGTCCCAGGTCTGAAGGGTATGTGCAGATCCGCGATGCGGGCCGTGTTGGTGCGCCTGGGATCGGCGACGATGATTTTTACGGAAGGTTCGGTCTGTTTGCGCCGCGCGATGCGACGGAATAATACCGGATGCGCCTCCGATGTGTTTGAGCCAATAATGAAGAAACAATTGGCGTTATCGATATCCCCGTACGTGCCCATCGGCTCGTCTTTGCCGAAGCTGGTCAGATAGCCGCCTACGGCGCTGGCCATGCAAAGCCGCGGGTTGCCGTCCACATTGTTGGTGCCAAAGCCGCCCTTGAATAATTTGTTGGCTACGTACGTTTCCTCGGTCAGGCATTGACCGGAGCCGTACCAGGCCACCGAATCCGGTCCATGCTTATCTATACTGTCGCGGAATTTTTTGGCCATGGTGTCCAGGGCCTCGTCCCAGCTGATCGCTTCCAGCGGTCCGCCTTTCGTCCTGCGAATCATCGGCTTGGTCACGCGCTCTTTGGAATTGAGCACCGGAATGAGCATGGAGCCTTTGAGGCAAAGCAGACCGGCGTTGTGATTGTTGGGATCGCCCTGGATGGCGATAGCTTTGCCGTCTTTTACTCCAATGAGCACGCCGCAACCCGTGCCGCAATAGCGGCACACGCCTTTGACCCATTTTTCGGGTTTGTCGGAGGCGCCGTAGGCCAGTTTCGGAAGTCCCGTTCCGGAAGCGGCGGCGGCCGCGCAGGCCATGGCGAAATATCTTAAAAATTCGCGCCTTGTCGTATTCATTTTAGATCCTTGTCAGTTTTGCAGATTGGCGACGGTCGCGCCGCGTTTCATTTCGTAAGCGTTGCCGTGCATGGCGCTCTGATGATAGGGGTGGCAGGTATTGCAATCTTCGCGCTTGCCGAATTTGGCCTGCATGGCGTTGATGGCGCTGGAATGGCAGCGGGCGCAGACTTCGAAACTGGGCGAGCGCGTAAATTTCAGCGATCCCTGACCGTCCGGCATGCCATGACATGTTTGGCACCGCACCAGAATCATGCCGTGTTTGCTCTCGTACCAGTTCTGGGCGGCCGCGGGCGTCGCTTTCATATGACATCCGTAACAATCTCCCTCCATTCCGGCGGCCTGGAGATGCTTCGCGCCTTCGCACCTTGTTTCCGGGAATGCCCAGGCCATGTACATAAAATAGCCGCCAACCAGCAATACGGCGACAGCGCAACCTAGCAGGGCTACTTTAGTGAATTTCATGCTTATTCTCCTCCCAGTTTCATGGCAAATTCGCGATTTTTGGGAATGCGTTTATCGAACTCGGGCAGATGGGCCACATTGCGATGACAACCCACGCAACCGCTCGGCGACTTTCCGTTTATGCCCAGATAATTTTCATGGCTCAACTTGCCGTAAACGGAATTTTCGGCGGTGTTTTTCGCGTTCCGCATGAGATCCTGATGGCATTGACGGCAATTGGAATCGTCGGTGAAACGTCTTGCCACGGCCTGCATCTCCGCGCGATCCAGATCCGTCACGTCGCCAGTGTTATGTCGCCATATATCTTTAATACCCATCCAGGCCTTCGCGCCCAGCATTCTTACCACATGAGCGTTGGGGATATGACAACGCGAGCATCCTATATCCGCGCCCGCCGCGTCCTTCGCGTGCGGAGACATGGCCAGTTCCTGTTGATAGACCCGCATTTCATGACAGGAAAGACAGAAAACCGTGGTCGAAGTCAGTTTTATGCCTCCGGCCACCATCAATACTCCGCATACCGCGCCGGCGACAAGGTATGCCCAGAATTTTTTGCGATTCATTTCCGGCCCTCCTTTCAGGGGACAAACTTGAGTCCTTTACTTAATATCGCAAAAAAAGCGTTTTCCTTTATCGCAATTCGCGAGCGTAATCGCTTCGGCCGCGCGACGAAGCCAGTTTCGCCGCTGTTTCGCCGACGCATTCTCGCGAGTCATTATATAGGGACTATTAAGTATTAAAAAAATTGCCCATTTTAGTCAAGAGGCTTTTTGATTTTAGCCAAGTATGCGGGGAAATGGAGAAAATAATGCAACAGGCGATGCCGCGCGCCGGGACGCGGATGCTTTCTGGGAATAATCTATTGTATTTGTTTGAACTATCGAAGGGACACAAAAATATTTTTAAGGAATTGGGATGAGGCTAGAAAAGGGAGCGTCAATCAAACGCGCGACGAGCCACATCCCGCTCCGCATGGACTCGGGTCGCAAGATCAGCGGGAATTCCGGCGGTTATTCAGGCAACAGCCTATAATCCGGCATGGGCATATTCGTGTCCAGTTTGTCGGAGAAAGTATGGTCAATATAAATTTCTGTTTCTTTATCGTATTTAATAAATCCTTCGGATTATTTATCCGTCGCTATATAACCAGGATCTATATCTAATAGAAATGAGGCGGGCACAATAAATAACAAGACTCGGCGAGTTTCGCCGCAAGACGACCTGACAATATGGAGAGAGAGATAATTCGCGCGTATAGTGAAATAACGTCGGAAGCGGTCCCCAATTGGTTTAAATTAAAGGTTTTATTCCCGGCGTCCTTTTCGCAACGCTCGCTATTGACGGAAGGGTCTCCGCCATTCGCGATTAGAGATCTCGCCGCGTCGCGTTTATCTCTCGCGTTTTTAAGGCTTACGTCCGGATACGGTCCCAAAGATAAAACTTTTTGCCTGCATCCCGGCCGATACAGGAATCTCCGCCATTTCTCCTGTTGGGAGCCACTTCCAGGTAGAGTCCACCCGTGTCAAAATGCGTGTATCGCTTATCCGCAGGCTTTGCCGACTTAACCGCCAAATCTGTAAGTTTTCCAGCCATTTGCGTCCTCGTTTAGTCACACTTTAGTACTTCTTGGTTCAAAAAGAGCCAGTGTGACTAATAGTGTGATTATTTTTGCGCGGATTCAACCGTACCGGAAAACTCTTGGGGGTCTTATTAAAATAAAATTGTCCATAAGTTTCAAGCTCTTATGGACAATATGGCCATCTAAAACGCGAAAAATGGTGCCGAAGGGGAGACTCGAACTCCCACTTCCGAACGGAAACTAGACCCTGAACCTAGCGTGTCTACCAATTCCACCACTTCGGCCCGATTGGGAATATATAAAAATTTTTCTTGCGGCGCAAGCGTTTTTTAAGCAATATTTTTATCCGTCGCTTCGCGCCAATTGATTTTTACGACTCCATGATTTGAACCCGGGTCTTTTGAATCGCGCGAGGAGAAAATCTCTGTCGCGTATGGGACTCCGGACCGGATTCGGCGAGTCGGCCGCGAAAGTCAAGCGACGCCTTGTTTCGCGAAGACTCGCTCGCCGTTGAGGACGCCTGAAGGGCGAACGCTTTCGAGCCGGTTTTACGGCTCGCGCCGGAGGATATTGCTATGGCTGTAATCCGTATAGATGTCCGGAAACAGACACCGGAGGAGCTGGAATTGCAACAAAAGCATGCCCGGCTAATATTTCAATTTAACCATGCCATGCCAATGACGGAAGAATCGGATCGTCTCATGCGCGAGATTTTCCCCGCCATGGGCGAAGGCAGCGTGGTTCATGCCCCGTTAGTCGCTGTTAGACCGCATATGGTTAAAATTGGTCGCAATGTTGTGATTATGAATGGATGTCTGATGATGGCCGCCGGAGGAATAACCATCGAAGACGAAGCGATGATCGCCGCCAATGTCCAGCTAATCAGCAATAATCACGATCTATACAACCGCTGGATCATTACATGCGAGCCTGTGAGAATTTGCGAAAAGGCCTGGATAGGCGCGGGCGCGACGATCCTGCCTGGAATAACGATTGGAAAAAACGCGGTCGTCGGCGCCGCTTCCGTAGTTACCAAAGACGTTCCGCCTAACGCGATTGTGGCAGGCAATCCGGCGAAATTAATAAGAAATATTTGAGGGTTTCTTGATGGTCGCCTTTAGCGTAGGGGCGCGGATTCTTCAGCGTACTTCATAAAAAAATCCCTGTATTTGTTATTCGAATACGCTAAAATTAATAAACCAAATTTCGCGCGGGATATGGCGCTATAAACCATTTCTGGACTCATCTTACCCCGCAGGATTGCGACTATATAGGGCGACTGCATCCCTTTGAAACTATGGATTGTTGAAAACTTTAAAAATCCCGAATTCATTTCAAAGTGTAATTTCTTATGCCTGTTAAGTTTATCAATTATTTTTCCAGCTTCCATCGCTATTGTTGATAAATATTCTTTATATCTG
>CAMWPE010000183.1 GCA_947176055.1 uncultured Desulfovibrio sp. | reverse complement strand
AATTCAATTTATCAACAATGTCTTGGCTATATTAATCAAATAGATTTTGTTTATAATGAAATACTTGACTTATTGGAGATTTAATTTTAATATTTACTGGATATTTTTTAATATACCAATTATTATCTGTATATATTAAATATTTTTTAAGATTCCAGTCTTTTACTTCTACTATCGCGACGCCGCATGCTTTCTTTAAAATGACTATATCTGGTTTGTCTCCATTCAAGAATGGTTGGAAAAAACTTAGTATTCGCTACTGAAGGACTCACTTAATAGAGTTAATAAACGGAACTCTCCGTCAGTTGGCTGCGGTTTTAAATTAGCGATAGTCGTAAAATCGGGATATATTATCGCCATAAATTTTTCCTATCGTCCTCGATAAAAAAATAACCTTGAAATGGCAACAATAATAGCTAGGACACTCTCGCGTAAAATAAAGACGCGATCCTGGTCTAGTCAGATCGCGCCCCGCGCGGTTTATAAGATATTATTGATTTATAAGAGTGGGTAATTTGAGAAATAGAGAGATTTTTTAGCTGATGTAATATTTTCGATTTTGTAGACGCTTCAGATTGTAATTAAGTTATAGGAATTTGTGGGAGAGTCAAATTTATGAGATAAAAACAGGGCGTTTTTCCTCTTGCAGAATATAAAGATCTTTGATGATATTTAGAGAAATATAAGATTTTATATGTACTTAATTTTTTTATAGAATTTTAGGAATATTTTAATTAACCAGATGCTTCAGCTTTAAAATTGTCGCGTTGGATTAGTAAGATTTTTTAGTAAATTCAAAAATATTTCTACAAGTTTCGCGCCGCCGCGTTAATGTTTTTTCCAAAAAAATTTATTTTTATCGCCCGCGAAAGATTCGCCGGAGCGAAGTTTTTCTTGCCCATTCGCGCCTTTCGCGGCTTAAGAATCGCCCTTCATCTTCCTCTTCCTCGCGCGGATGTCCCGCAACGGCGGCTCGCCGAACAATCTCTTATATTCGCGATTGAACTGGGTAATGGATTCATAGCCCACGGAGAGCGCGGCGATGTCGGCGCGCTCGTTTTCCGCCAGCATTCGTCTTTGAGCCTCGCAAAGGCGTAATTTTTTATGGTACTGCAGGGGACTTACGCCAGTGACGCGTTTAAACTGCCTATGCAGACTGGACACGGACATATTCACTTTTCTGGCCAGAGTCTCGATGGGAATAGAGCGATTCAAATATTTTTTCAAAATGGCGATGGCGTCGATAATCCTGTTATCCTTTGCCCCGCGCATATACAAATCCTGGAGCAAGGCGCCTTGCGGCCCGATAAGAAGCAAATAGTGCAATTCGCGCAGAATGAGAGGAGCGAGAATCGCTATCCTTTCCGGATGGTGAATGAGCATAACCAGACGCGACAAGGTTTCCAGAAACTCCAGGGAGGCGTCCATAATATGAATAGGAAACTCTTTTTCGCCTTGGGGCCAGGTTTCCCGGGGCATTTCCGCGATGAGATCCGTTAAAATCTTTACGTCAAGCGCGAATTTAACGGCCAGAAAAGGCCGCGCTCGCGACGCGTCCAAAATATACGACGAACTGGGGCTTTCCACGCACACCGCGAGGATTTGTCCTGGATCCAGACCGTATTCCCGTCTTCCAACGCGCATATCCTTCCGTCCCTGAAGTTGCAACGCGATCATCGGCTCCGACATACAGTGCTGACTGATCAATGGCTCGTCATGCCTGATCAAATAGAGGGACGGGACCGCGCTCTCCCGGATTTCCGGACGCGGCAAGCGACTAATAACAGTCTCTTTAAGTATTTCTAATATTTCCGCTTTTCTCTTTTCCCGGTAATCGTCCACTCATTATCTCCTTGCGGACAATTTAATACAATTCCAGGCGAAAAACATTGCCTGCTACTAAAAGGCAATTTATTGACAGAATCATTAACTCCGTTTTCCAAAATTTGTCTTAATTATAGCTTACGGATTCGCGATAAACATCGCGAGCGATCAATCTGTCGCTATTAAATCGCCGTTTCGCGCGTAAAATTCCAGGAGGAATATATGAGCAACTCTCGCGTGTCCAGACGCGCTCTTTTGAGAAATTCCGCTTTTTTGGCATGCGCCGCTATGGCGTCGCCATTTTTGCGCGGAGCGCCCGCCAAAGCGGAGGACGCGCAAAAAATCGATAAATCGCCTCAAAAAACACCCGTTATCGGCTCTAAAAAAGTTGGCGACGACGCCAACGGCGCCGCGAAAGTCTATTTTTCGCCCGTTATTGACGCTGCTTCCCTGATTAAGCTGTATAATCTCGTAAACGAGGGCATTCATGGCAAAGTTGCCATAAAAGTCCACACCGGCGAAAAAAACGGCCCCAACATTCTGCCCCGGGATATGGTGAAAGCGCTGCAGGCCCGGATCCCCAATAGCGCCATAGTAGAGACCAACACTTTGTATCAGGGCGATCGCTACACCACCGAGGGTCATCGCGAAACTCTCCAGGTAAACGGTTGGACCTTCTGTCCCGTCGACATCATGGATGAAAAAGGCGACGTAAACTTGCCCGTGCGGGGCGGTTTCCATCTCAAGGAAGTCGCCATGGGCAAAGGCATTACCGATTACGATTCCATGCTTGTCCTTACCCACTTCAAAGGCCACGCCATGGGCGGATTCGGCGGCTCGATGAAAAATATAGCTATCGGTTGCGCCTCCGGGCAGGTAGGCAAAAAACAGGTGCACGGCGTGGTCGACGGAGAGCCGGGAGACTGGACGCAATGGCCGGCCAAGGAAAAACTGATGGAGCTTATGGCCGACTCCGCTAAAGCCGTGGCCGACCATTTTGGCAAAAATATCACTTATATCAATGTGCTCCGGAATATGTCGGTCGATTGCGACTGCGCCGGCAAAAGGGCGCAAGATCCCACGATCCACGATATAGGCATCCTCGCTTCGACCGATCTCCTGGCCATTGATCAGGCCGCTTGCGATCTGATTTATAATCAGCCTGACAATAAGGATCTGGCGGAAAGAATTGAAAGTCGCCATGGTCTGCGCCAGCTTTCGGCTATGGCCGAGCACAAGATGGGCAATCCCCAATATCAGCTTATCGTGGTAAGCTAGTCTTTCCCCTCCCCCTGGCCGCCTTCGGGCGGCATTTTTTATTTAAAATTCTCGCGGTATTGACGAAAAACGGGCGAAGATTAAAATAGGCGAATGTTTACCGTCATCACTTACGTAGCCCTAATCGCCGGCGTCAATCTGCTTTTTGACATTACGCCATTGCTCGCATTGCCCGGCGGCGAACTCTGGTCCCCCGCCGCGCTCGTAGTGGGATTCGTTTTCGTAGTCCGCGATTTCGCCCAGCGCAAAGTGGGTCATAATGTTCTTTGGGCCATGCTCGCCGGTTGCGCCATAAGCTGGCTTATGGCCTCTCCCCAGCTCGCCCTGGCCAGCGCCCTGGCCTTCGCTATCGGCGAAATGGCGGACTGGGCCTTCTTTACCTTTACCCGCAAGCCTTTTTCGCAACGAATACTTCTTTCCAGCCTGCTGGGGGCTCCCCTCGACAGTCTCGTTTTTCTTTCGCTAATCGGCATCGCCACGCCCATGGGAGTGGGAATAATGACAATCTCCAAATTCGCGGGAGCTTTGGTCGTTTTCTGGCTGGTCAGACGAAGGGAAAAAGCGGTTTGCGCGGACGCCGCATGTTAAAGATCTTGACATGAGCCTGCGAGATCCTGGGGGATATAAACAATTCGCGCGGAGCCTGGTCGCTAAAGTTCCGCGCTTATAAGTTGTATCCGGATCGAACCGGATGAATTATCCCCTCTTATTAGTTGACTGGCTCGCCAATTAATGAATGTTTTTTCGCGGCGGTTATTCTGACGCGGACGACTTTACCCGCTGGATTGGGATCGCTCAACTCCAGGTGAATGGCTACGCCATACGGATCGCGGCCTTGCCAGCTTATTTTTCCGGCAACCTGTCTGGGACTGCGAGCCTCGATGAGCGCCTCCGTCTCTCCTCCCGTCCTTAGCCGCAATAATTCCTGGCCAATTTCTTCCTGCAACGCCTGAAGGCGGATCAATCTATCCCCTTTGATCTCGTCGGGGATCTTGTCCGGCATGAGGGAAGCGCGAACGCCGGGCCGATCCGAATAACAAAAAGAATAGGAAGCTAAAAACGCGGATTTTTTCATAATATCAAGCGTCTCCCGAAAGTCCTCTTCCGTTTCGCCCGGAAACCCGACTATTAAATCCGTCGACAAGGCGAGGTCCGGTCTGGCCGAGCGCAACTTTTCGACCAGTCGCATATATTCTTCCGCGGTATACCGCCGACGCATTTTTTTTAGAACGCGATTCGAGCCGCTTTGCAGGGGCAAATGAAGGCGCGGGCAGATTTTCTCCCATTTTGCGAACATTTCAACACATTCGTCATCCATATCGGCGGGATGAACGGAGACAAAACGCAATCTCTCAAGATCTTTATAGACCGCGATCCGGTCTAACAAACTGGCGAAAGTTTCTCCCGAAAACAGATCCTTTCCCCAGGCGTTGACATTCTGACCCAACAGAATGATTTCGCGGGCCCCCTCCTCCAGTCTTTTCCGGCATTCCTCTAGAATATCGGCCATGCGTCGCGATTTTTGCCGACCCCGCGTAAAAGGCACGATGCAATAGGCGCAGAAATTATCGCATCCGCTCATGATATTGACATAGGCCGACGCGCCTTTTTCCGGATCAAACTCCCGCTCCCGATATTCGTCGCTAACTTCCAGAGCCAGTATCGGGCCGGTCCGCCCAGCCGCCAAGCTTTCCAGAGCCGCCGGAACCTCCGTTATATTGTCC
>CAMWPE010000182.1 GCA_947176055.1 uncultured Desulfovibrio sp. | reverse complement strand
CATCCATTCCTCGACGGCCCGGGACGCTTCGGACGCTTTCGCGTCCAGTTCCTTTATCCGCTCCGAAAGCCGTCCGAGTTCGGCGAAACGGGAGGCGGGATCTTCGCCCCGGCGCTTTAATTCGCCGATCTCCGCCGACGCCTTGTTCCGGAGGCTCTTCAATTCTTCGACTTCCGCGAGGATCAGGCGCCGGTTTTCGTCGAGTTTTTTAAATTCGGTTATGTCGAGATCCGAATGGCGGGCGCGAAGCGCCTTCTCCAGTATTTCCGGATTTTTTTGCGCGAGTTTAAGATCGATCATGGATTTCCCGATGAGAGTCGCCAGTGTGTCCCGGCGGCTCGCGCTTGAGATAATATGACGAAGCCATCGGAACCGGACGCATAGCCTCGCCGTCTTCGCGCGACGAATATAGCAAAGGCGTCGCGGACTTGCAAGGAAGACGCTTTGTTGGTAAAAAGCTAGAAATAATCAAGACATTTTTAGCGTCGCCGGAGGCGAAAAAGATGAGCGCGAGCGTCGGACGATTAAAAATTTTGGGCCTGGTTTTTATTTTCGGTCTGCTCGCCGCTTGCGGGCCTGGAAATACGATAAATCTATTGCCGCCGCCTCCCATACCGGCTTCGACAATTCCCGCGCCGAACGCGCCCAGCGTAACCGTTGTCAATTTCGCCGACGACAGGCTCGATCCGGCGACCCTTGGAGTTCGCCGGGACGGGAGCGCCTTCGCTACGAAGGACAACGTGTCCCTGTGGATTAGTCGCGCGCTGGCCGACGAGCTGGCCAGAAACGGCCTGCGGGTTACTTTCGCGAATTCTACCGCGCAGGCAAGGAGCGGCAATCCCGATTATCTGGTCACCGGTCAGGTGAATGAGGCGAGACTCAAGGAATCATCCGCGACGGAAATCTCCTCGCAAATTCGCGTCAGTTGCGAATTGGCCAATCGCAAGGGCAAACTCTGGAGCGAATCCTGCAACTCCAGCCAGAGCCGCTCCCATCTCCCTGGCGCCGCGTCCGCGGACAATCTCTTTCAGGACACAATGCGGGATCTGGTGAAGACTGTCGCCGGCAAAATAATCGCGACCATTGAAAAGACTAAATAGGCCGGGGTCATGCCTTCTCGCGCTCTGTCTCGTCTTCCTTTGCGCGACTGCGAGGGGCGAAAACAATATTTCAGGCTCCGTAGAGCGTCCCTTTCCGGCCATTATGCCCGGCGATTACTCGTGGTGCCGCGCGAGGGCCTGGATCGAAGCTCTTATTAATGCCCGCGCGTATATTCCTAAAAGCGCGACGAGACAATTGCGAGCCTTGCGCCTCGATTCTTCTCTCGGCGCCCTCGCTCTCTGCGCCCTCGCATGTCCCCTCTATCTGGTTACGCCGGAAAGCTCGACCGACACAGAAATACGCGTTTATCTCAATAAACCCGACGATCAGGCTTTCGAGCGGGCGCTGGAAAATCCCGAGCGTCTCGCCAGGGAAATGTATTTAATCTCCGATTTGACCAAAAGAACGAATTATCTCGCTCGGCATTGGCCCCGCTCCCTGGCCGAAGCCAGAAAGAGAGGGAAAAATCTGGATGAGCGATTCGCCGGGCTCGACGCTCTCTGGAATATCCTCCATCCCTCGCCGGAGGAAAGTTTAAAACGCCTGTCGGACGAAGAACTGAATGACATAGCCGAGCTTTTGGGCGACAGCGCGATCCTCTGGCTTTGGGTCGCGGAGCGCCGGGAACGCGCGGATCTGCCGCACGCGGCTCTTCAGGCGGCCGACAAAGCTGTAAAATACGGCGCGGCTCCCGCGGCTCCGGCCGTTTGGCTATCCGCGGAAATTTACTACGCTCGCGCCCTCGCGCACTGGGAGATGTCCCAGCCGGCCCTCGCGGAGACGGATCTTGAAGCCGGCGCGGCCCTCCTGGAAAAAGAGGGAATAAAAGCTCCCATCCTGGCGCGCGTTTACGCGAAACTGGGAGAGTTTTATTCCGCCCGCGATAATCGCGCGGAAATGTGCGAGGCATATGAAAAGGCCTGCGCGGCTGGCGAGTGCGGCAAACTGGCGGCCGCGCGACGCGATGGCAAATGCGGCGGCGAGAGCAAAACAGGCGGAGCGGAACTGTGAGCCAGCCTGTTCTCGTCAAGGTTTACGCCGCCATCGAAGGCGCGGCCCCGACCGCTCCGGATATCGAGAAAATTTGCCGCTCCGCCCATCCGGCGGAAAACGCCGCGACATCCATGGACGGAGACGCTTTGCTCATAAGTTTCGAAGGGATATGGTTCCCTGTCGACGAAGTCCTGGAAGCCCTGGAGCGGAGCCAGACACCGGCCTGGAAAGGAAAAATGGATGTCCTCGATCTGGAAGATTGGCGCCTTATCCGCTATGTGTTTAAGGATGGAAGTCTTGTAAGAAGAGAAGCGCCCTTGAATAATGTTCTCGATTATTCCGGACATTAGGACGATAAGCTCCTTTTATTATCAGGTCCGGTTCCGCGAGACTGGATAAGCCCGCTTCTGTTTTCCTATTAATCCCTAACGCTTGGCTATGAAAAAGGAAACTGTGATGCCCAGAATCCTGCCTGACGAAACCGATTTGTACGCTCTCACAGATTCGCGGCTATCCCTGGGGCGCCCCCTGGAATACGTCGCGGAGGAGCTTTTGCGATCCGGCGTCCGGATTCTGCAATATCGCGAAAAGAAATTTCCGGCGTCAAAGATGCTCGAGGAATGCCGCGTATTGCGCGAGTTGACGAATAAATACGGCGCCTGCTTCATTGTGGACGATCATGTCGACATCGCCATGCTTTCGGGAGCCGACGGCGTTCATGTGGGGCAGGACGATTTGCCAGTCTGGGAAGTCCGCAAGCTGGTCGGTCCGGATATGATTATCGGTCTGTCCACGCATTCGCCCGAGCAGGCGAAAAAGGCTGTCAAGGCCGGCGCGGACTACATAGGCGTGGGCCCGATCTTCCCCACGCGGACCAAGGAAGACGTGGCGGATCCGGTAGGACTGGAATATTTGGAATGGGTCGCGGCCAATATAAAATTGCCCTTTGTAGCCATCGGCGGCATAAAGGCCGCGAATATCGGCGACGTGAGAAAGCGCGGCGGCTATTGCGCGGCTCTGGTCTCCGAACTCGTGGGCTCCGAGGATATAGCCGCGAAAATAACCGAGCTCCGCGAACTTTGCTCGTAAAAATTTAGGGGAGGAGGCGGAGCGAAACTCTCCGGACGCGCCGCGTATGGTCGGCCGCGTCTTTTGGCCCGGTCAGCTTCCGCAATCCGCAAAGCCGTTCGCGCGGAGCTCAGCCGCTATCCTTTAGGCAGAATGTTATATTGATCTTCCGGCAGGATTCCCCGTAGAATGGCCCTCTGCGTAAGAGAGCCTACGCCCTTCGAGCGCGCCTGTTTAATGAATTTTTCAAGGATCTCTATATTTTGCAGCATATGATCGCCAAAGATTGTTTTGGCGTCGTAGCCTTTTCGCAAGTCGCTCAGGATTCTCTCCGCATCCTGGGCTCCTTGCCGGTAAATCAGCTCTAGACTGGTCTTATAATAATTCGCGCTCATTTCGAGAGTTTTCAGATACTCCGCCTGATCGCGCTTTCCGGACGCCAGAAGACTGTCGGCTTCCTTTTGAACGCGCGGATCGGCTGATTTCTTCTTTACGGCGCCAATTTTCGCGATATTGGCGGTAATACTGGCGTAGCGCAGACCCCAGGCGCGCAGTGTCTCGGCCTGATAGAGCAGGGCGCGCAGGGAATGTTCCAGCCGTCTTTCATTTTCCGTCTCCTGGGCCGACTTTTCGTCTTTTAATTTTTCCCTGATGTTGAGCAGGTTTTTCTTTAAGGCGTCGTCCGCCGAAGCGGCGAGGGTCTCCAGCGCCTGGATTGGCGCCTGGCCCATTACGTCGGGAGTGTGTTGGGGAGCCGCCGCTTGTTTCGGCTCCTGAGTCTGGGGACCCTCTTTCTGGGCCGCCAGCAACTTCTCCTTGCGTTCTCCATCCGGAATATTGAGACCCGCCAAAGCCAGCCGCAAGCCCAGATCGTCCGCGCTGAATGCTCCGCGAGCCGTGTAGAGAGGATGTTCCTCCCTGGCTCCGGGCATGATGTCTTCTTCGGAACTTAAGTAACTTCCGCCTTTGGAAAGGAAACCGCCGACCGAGCCGTGGAGACGTCCCTGCACGGACCCGGTCGCGCCGTAATCCGGCACGGTCATGCGGAAAAAACCATCGACCATTTCGCGGACATTGCCCGCGGTGTCGTGCAGGCCCAATGGATTGGCGTTGCGCGATCCAATAGTCGCCGGGGCGCTCCTGTTCGGACCGCCGTCCTGATATATGCCATAATCCCTGATAGTTTTACCCTCGTCCGCGGGAAAAATATCATGGGAAGTCCACCAGTCGGCGTCGACCTTCGCTCCTCCCCGCGCGGCGTATTCCCATTCCTCTTCCGTGGGCAAACGGAAAAAGGCTATATTCTTTGTTTCGCCGAACGACGGCAGTTCGGCCGAGTGGTTTTTGACAAGCCACGCGTTGTATTTGTTCAGAAACTCCTGAACATCGAACCATGTTACGCCTGAAACCGGCTGATTCGCGTTTTTCGCGCCGGGCGCCGGGCAAGCGTCCGGGTTTTCCGCGCCATCCTTATCAAGCGCGTTCATCACCGATTCCCATTGCCGGTTCGTAAGTTCGTATTTGCCAATGAAGTACCAGGTCTCGATACCCTCGTCTTTTTTGGCTTCCCGCGCGTTCAAAGTTTTTTTCCAGCTTTCGGGCAAATTCGCCGCGGTGAATGAGCCGGCTATGTACCCCTCGCGTTTTTTCTCATAGATATTGCGCAAATCGACGGGCACGTTTACGAGTCCCATAT
>CAMWPE010000181.1 GCA_947176055.1 uncultured Desulfovibrio sp. | reverse complement strand
AAAGATGTAAAAGCCGGCGTCGGAGACTTTGCCGACGAGTTCCAGCAAAACTGCTCGCATGTCGTTTTCGGACAGCTCGCCGATCAGCCTCTCAACCCTGGGCCTGGCTGTCCGTCCGTAATATTCGGCGACAAATTCGTCGATATGGTTCTGGAAACCGGGGGTCTCCAGCCAGTCCGCGGGACAAGGGCCGATTTTTTCCGAGAGCCGCTCGCAAAGTTCCTGTCCGGCCCATAACAAAACTTTCATGTGGCGTCTGGCCGATATATGTCGCAAAAAAGCGTCCCTTGCCGCAACCGGATCCCGGACCGCGTCGGGCCCTTCCAGAAATCTTGCCGTTTCCTCCAGCCGCTCCGCGGACGCTTTCTCCGGAGCCAGCAGAACGGCGGCCAGCTCCGCCGCGAGGCGGCTGTCGGGTGTATTCAGCGCGAAGCGCGGAGGAATCAGGAATTTTTCGCTCCACTGGCCGATAGTCTCCTCTCCGCTCCTTTCTTTCCAGAGGCGCCCCGCGCGGCTCGCGCGGCTGTTCCTGACCATATTTTCCAGCAAGGCGGAGAGAGCTTTTTCAAACTCCCCTTCGGTCATTTTCGCCGAGTTCTCCGGCAAGCCGGCGTAAGCGGCCGCGCTCTCCTCCAGACCCGCGGGCCAAAGGCCGGGGAATTTTTCCCCAATCCACCTCAACTGCGCCTTATGGCCGGGATCGAAAAAGATCTCCTTCAAGGCTTCGCTATTGTTTTTGAGCAAACCGTAAAATTCATTCAGCCTCTCCCCAAGGGAACCGGACTGATCGAGAAGCTCAAAAAGGCGCCCAAAAGCGGGAAGAATTTTTTGCCAGACCGCGAGGGGAATGCGGTTATCGATCAGGATCGCGGCGCGCAGACGTTTTCGCGCGTCCCCGAAGTTATGGAAAGAAGTTCCCGCGATCTCGCCCATCGCCTCGCAACACAGGAGGCTTTCGCGCGTTTCCGCAAGCGCCTTGTCCGCGTCTTCGCGGGTCGCCAGCCAGCCGCCGGTCTCCCGCAAAAGCGACCGGGCCGAGTCTCGCCAGGCGCCGGACAGATCCCCCAGGCGCGAGGCCAGCTCCGCCAGATCCGGCGCGTTCTCTTTCGCGTAGGCCGCGAAGGCGATGGCAAAGGAGCCTTCATTAAAATAATTTCTGTAGACATCCGCCAGATCCTTCCTCTCCCTGAACGCCTGGCCGGCCTCCCTTAAAAGCTCCGCTTTTTTCCCCAATTCGCCGCGCGAGCTGATTCGCATGGCATTGGCGATTTTGGCCAATACCGCCTTCGCGGAATCGCGCTCTTCCGGATCCATTGCCCAGGGCAGCATCCAGAGGGGAACGCCTTTGGCTACCCGCTCAAGCCTCCCGGCCAGGGCGTTCAAAGCCGCCTGAACGTTCTGGTCATTGGTCTCCCCTGTTCCGGCCATTTTCGAGATCGCGGCCATAAGAGCCTTCTCTTCGGGGCCCAGCCTGTAAATCTTCTTTTCATTCCTTACTTTTTCGCCCGTCGAGCTCTTGATGGCCGTCTCGATGATTTCCGTCAGGATTGCCTCGTCGAGCTCCTTACCCGCGCTGCCGTCGGACCACTGCAGGCCGCGCTTGACGCTTGCCCAGTCTTTTAATACGAAGCCCAGGCACATGGCCGTGTGCGGAATAGGCAGAAGTCCGAAAGGCTCATTCCGGAGTTTGCCATACAGTTTGACTACGGAACAGCCATTATCCGCGGTGTTCTTCAGGAAAGTTTCGCAAGTTTCGCGGATTCTGGTCAGGCTATGATCCGGGTTTTGTTTAAACCACTCCGGATCGGGGCCGACTCCGCCCTTTTGCCATTGGGCCGCGACCTGCCTCCAGGGTCCGCTGTCCGGATTCTCCAGCCTCATTCCGGCCCGCGCCCAGCCTTTAAGGTTTTTTACCGAACCCAGCGCCGTAAGCTGGCCGCCGCAAAGCCAGTCGGGATTATGCGGGAATATTTGGGACAGCCAGTCAGGCAGATATTGCCTTTTCAGGATCTCCCAGCTCGCGGGCTGCCTGAAAGGCTCGCCGTTGGGATTGGGGCGCCAAACTTCGAAGATCGCCGCGTCGATTTTCCGCTCCCAGTCTTCGAACACGCTCTTTAGCTCGTTTTCGTACACGGCTCTCGTCGCGGCGTCGGCCCTGGAGCAACGCGCGTAGGTCTCGACAAATTTTTCCCATGCCCTCGCGTCGGCCTGGCAGAAACTGAGCTCCGGCGCCACAATAAAAAGCGCCCTCTCGCCCGCGAATTGCGTCGCAAGGAGTTTCGCCTTTTGCGGCGCCTCGATGCGCTCCTCTTCGGAGCGGGCGAAAATAAACTGCAAAAGCGCCCTGTCCCCGTTCTTGCCCCACGCCTCCCTGGCGGTCCCCGTATAATTCGTATTTTTTGGACCGCCCACATAAATGTCATAATGAACGGTCCGGCCGCCCGCGACGCGCTCGGTTATAATTTTATAAGTGTCCTTGACCCCGCTTATGGACGTTCGCAAAAAGAGCTTGTCGAATTTGTCCAGCCACTGTTTTTTGATCTCAACAAGCTCCTGGCCGCCCGTCGCGTCCTGGAACAAATAGCAACGGTCGTTATAGAGGGAGACGCAACGCAGTTTGGCCAGCTCTTCCAGAATGTTTCGCGCGTCGTGACCGATATTGCCGTCGCCTTCGAAGGATCTCTCTATATTCTCGACGCTGGCATTCATCAACGGCGCGTTCCCCTGCTCCCTCTCCAGCAGGGAATAGAGCAAAACCGCCTTGAAAACGCGCCTTTGCCGCTCGTCAAGGCGCGACCTGTGTCTTTCGTATTCGCCGCGGACGGAGCCTATGACGGCCTGAGTTCCCAGGTCGCTCTGGGCCATGAAATAATCCCAGAGTTGATCGACGGTCAAAAACTGCCGGTCCGGCACGTCTATGCCGCCTTCAGCCAGAAAGTTTTTAAACGCGCTGTTATTGAAAAAGCCAAAAAGACTCCGCTGATTGGAGCCAATGACAGTGGCCAGATTCTTTAGAGCGACGGCGCTCATGGGATGCAGGGGCAGAAGATTGGGAAAATCGTCTGGATCGAGCTCTTTAGCCTTGAGCGCCATATAGTTTTTTACCAGTCCCTCCGTAGCCTGCCAAAGCGCGGCCCGTTGCTCGCGCCACTCCTCTTCCATTTCCGGCGCCGGCTTCAGGATGTGCCCGGCCAGGCGCATGGCGACATTGTTGGGCATTTCCAGCCGCCCGAACTGAAAGCGGCCGCTCACTTTCCGCGAGGTATCGGACCCCCTGCCCGTGAAGGCCTCCAGGGATTCATGAGTAACGGGCATTATAAAGAATTTGCCTTGCTGGGCCGCCTGGGCCAGCTCCTGGAATGCGGTCAACTCGGAGCGGTTGCGATTGATAAAGCCGGAGAACTCGTCAAAAATAAAGATCAGTCGCGAAAAATTGTTGACTTTCAGGCATTCGTCGACCCAGCCCAAAAAGGCCGGCGCGTCCAGAGGCAAATATATATGACGAGCCTCCAGGACTTTGTTGATGTCATGGGCCAGCCCGTAATTATTCTGGGAAAAATCGCGCTCGAGCTCCCGCTTCAGGGCCTCGACGTCTTTTATCCCGCCGTGCAACCAGGGGAGCAGGGATTGCATCTTGTCGCGGGTTTCAAAAAAATAGGGATCCTCGCCCGCGCGCTTCAAAATCTCCGGCATAAGCGCCGAAGCTATGGGAACCTGACAACCCAGCGCGGTCAGCTCGCGGCTTATCGTCCGCTCCAGGCGAATCAGAAACTGGGTTTTGCCGTCCAGGCTGTCCCCGTTTACGTCATAGACGACCAGGGTCCTCTCCCCGCGTCTGGCCCAAAGACTCCGGGCGACGGCTTCGGGAATGAGATCCTTGTAGCGTTCGAGCCAGGCCGCGACCCGCGATTCGTCATCCATGAACAATTTTTGGAAAACCAGCGCGGCGTGGGATTTGCCCACGCCATAAGAGCCGTTGATCCAGACCGATTTGCCGCTTCCGTCCATGCCAGCAAGAACCAGCCGCAGGATCTCTATGAAGGTCTCGTGCGGATAAAAATTGAGCCAGGTGTCGGGGCTTTGATCGATGGCTGCCTGATCCATGCACTCCCGGAAATCGGCGGGCAGGCGGATAATGTCTTTATACAGCATGACCGGCTCCGCGGGCTTCGCCTATGAGCTTGACGACATCCCGGATATTTTTCTGATCGCGGCGCAAAAATATTTCGTCCAGGTTCAGGGTAAAATCGCACCTTATATAATCCGGATAAGCGGCCGCCAGGCCCCGACAAATTTTCACGAACTTTTCGGCGTCGAGACCAAAGGCGACCAGGGGCGAGGCGTAGGGACTGTCCATGTCCGTCGTCATCAGCTCCCGCACTGTAAAGCTCCGGCGATCCGCCTTTTCGGCGATGAGAAAGAGACTGTACAATATGACCAGGTTGTCCGGCTCCGCGGGGAGCCGGGCCAGCTTATCGATGGATTTGCCTTTTAGCGTGTAGGCGACCATGGAGCTGGAGTTGAGCTTCGACGCCATTTTTAGCAAAGCGGTCTCGTTTTCCGCGTCGATACCAAGCGGACTATCCCGAAACGTGTTCCATAAGGCGGTAAAAATTTTAGTATTTTCGCCTGTCGTCGGCGTCATCTCCTTAATTGCTTCTTCGCGCGTATAGACATTGCCAAGCGCGAGATTGCAAACAAAGAGCTTGATCAGCGGCGCGTAATTGGCCAGACCGATCCAGATCAGCTGCCAGTTCGCGGGATTGTTTATGCCTCCCGGAGCCGCGAAGAGATCAAACAGGGGAGCGGGTTTAACGCTTCGCGATTCAGCCTCCATTAGCCGCGCCTGTTTGAACCAGGCCTTGGCCGAGGGCACCTGTTTGTCTTTATTCATTGCAGTATTAAATTTGGAATCCGCGAATTTTTCTTTCAATTCAAGGTACGTGGCTAGAAAATGCTCGCGTAAGCCAAAAGTATTGTAAGCATTAAAGCCTGATTTATTTTTATTTGAGGAATCTGGCATTA
>CAMWPE010000180.1 GCA_947176055.1 uncultured Desulfovibrio sp. | reverse complement strand
GCGTTAATCAGTTGCAACACGCCTATTACCTTGTTCTGGCCATTGGTCAGGGGCGCCGCCAGAACCGATTTCGTCGTGTACCCGGACGCCTGATCCAGCTCCCAATTAAAAGAATATTCGCTGCCGGAAGGCAACATATAGACATTGTCTATATTCAGTATTTCGCCGGTCGACGCGACATAGCCGGCTATGGAAGACTTGTCCAACGGCAGTTGCGAATTGAAATACAGGTATTTGTTCGCCGACGAAGCGGGAAACAGTTTGTCATTTTGAGCCGCCGCGAAATTCAGCGCGCCGCCGGACACGAGATATACGGTTCCCGCTTCCGCGCGGGCCTTTTCCCTGGCCGCGTTGAGGAGAGCGACCAGCACGGCGTGGGTATCGGAATAACCGGCGACCTTCCGGCTAAATTCGCAAGACGCGCATCCAATCTCCTTTGCCGGCTCCAGAAGCCCGTCTTTGCGGATCACGGCGCCTTCATAGGCGAGTCCGAGAGGAACGCCATCCTCGCTGGTTTCAGTAAGCAGAGCGTCAAGTTTATTGTCATTGTGAACAGGATTAAAGTGAGTAAAGTAAATTTTCCCCACGTCCCGATCCGCGAGCGCTTTTTGCCATTGAGCCGGACTGCTATGGCCCCCGTCCGGATGCCTCGCGCGCATTTCTTCGGAAAAATAGGCGTCGGCCAGAACAATGTCGCAACCGGTCAGAAAGCTCATGAGCCTTTCGTTGGCCAGATTCTGTTTAGGATTCTTCTTGTCCAGCGGTATTTCATGATCTCCCGTAATTCCGAAAGTCCAGCCATCGGCGGTAATTTTCCAGGCCAGACAGCCGCCGAGATGAATTGTGGGACAAGTTTCGACAATGGCTCCGAAGATGTCGAACTTGCTATAGCCCTCAACCTCGCGCGTTTCGTGTTCCGGAAGATTTTCCCAGAGCCAGGGCGTGTTTACGCCATTGAAAAATTGTTTGAGGCTATTTTTAAAACTGGATTCAATGGAGGGACCGATTAGCAACAGGGGGGCGTTCTTACGGAAAGTCCCCGGAAAAAACGGCAAGCCCTGAATATGATCGTAACGGGTATGGGTGAAACATATGACGCGACTCAACTCGCCCGAACGCGTTTCGCGACCGTATTTGACAAGCCCTGTGCCCGCGTCAAACAGGATGGATTCCCCGGAGCCAAGCCTGACTTCAACGCAACTGGTGTCGCCCCCATATTTCAAATAACCGGACCCCGACACCGGCGTAGAGCCTCTGACTCCCCAGATCTTTATTTCCATGGATTTGCCTTGATTCTTGCTAATAAATTACAAACAAGCTCCGGTTGAAAACCCTAAAACGCGACGTCCGCCGGAATGACGGGAATATAGGCTAAAAATTATCCGGAAGCCGTGATTCGCGTCGTTGTAAAATTCTCGCGCGGCAAAGCCGCCTTGCGGGCCGAATATTTTTAATCGCCGCGCGCTATAAAACAACCGCGCGCCATGAAAGCTTCGCGTATAAGCCTTCGATTTACCCCTCTGTTGTCTTTATAAAACGGATATATTATTGGTAAACATTCCACTTTTACTGGTAACGCCGCATTATCGCGTCCACAATATCCTTTATTTCAATAAAGTCCCGCACAAGTTCCGGGTCAAAATGAGTTCCCGCGTCTTTTTGCAGAATCTCAATGGCCTTTTCCGAATCCCAGGCTTCCTTGTAACATCGTCGGGAAACGAGCGCGTCGTAAACATCGACTATCGCGGTAATGCGGGCCCATATGGGAATTTCGGATTTTGAGGGCGAGATTATGGCCGCGTCGCCGGTATAGCCGGTTCCATCCCATTTCGCGTGGTGATGGAGCGCGATATCGCGAGCTACGCGATCAATTTTATTTTCGCAATTGTCAAAGAGATCGGCTCCCAACGCCGCGTGTTTTTGCATGACGGAGCGCTCCGCGTCGTCGAGCTTGCCGGGTTTTTTTAGCACCGCGTCCGGAATACCAACTTTGCCCACGTCATGCAACATCGCCGCTAGGCGCAGAACGCCTTTGGAGGAGAGCAGTTCCTCCGGATCGACTCCTCTATGCTCCGCCCAGCGATGATAAAGCTCGGCGGCCATAGCGCCAACGCGATAAACATGACCCGCGGTTTCGCTGGGATCGCGCAGGGAAGAGGTGCGAAGCATCCTTAATATCATGCTTCGCACGAGGAATGAGCGCTCAAGAGGCACGGTGGCCATTGACGCGAGATTGGCGATATCCTTTTCCATACGGCGGGAGAAAGGCGCGTTTTGGTCATTTTTCCGGGAATTAATCAACTGGAGAACGCCTATTACCTCGTCTTTGGCATTCAGGAGAGGAACCGCGAGGACGGATCGCGTGGCGTAGCCGCTCTTTTTATCGAATTCAATATTAAATTTGTATTCGCTATCAGGGGGCAATTCGCGAGCGTCGGGGATATTGAGACTTTTTCCAGTGGCGGCCGCGTAGCCGGCTATGGACGTCTTGTCGATGGGAATCCTGGAGTTCATATAAAAGAATTTGTTGGCGCCGGAAGCGGGAAAAAGCGTGTCATTCTGCGCCGCCGAAAAAACCAGCTCGCCGTTTTGAACCAGATAAACGGAGCCGGCGTCGGCGCGACCCATTCGCCGGGCCTCGGTCAAAATCGCGTCCAGCACCGCGTGAGTATCCGAAAGCGGCGCGGTCTTCTTGAAAAAACCGCAAATCGGGCAGACGCCGGAATCAGGCCGTTCGGCGATTCCTCCGTTCTCAATAACCATGCCTGGCCGCGCCGCGTCCGGATTAATATGAGGGAAGGCTCGCCTGACATCGTCGATAATGTCGTCTATATCGTCGTCCGTCTGTTCGGGCCGGTAATTGGTCAACAGAATCCGGCGCGCGTTCGGATCGGTCAAAGATTTCGCCCTTTGGCCGGAATCGCTCCGGTCGGCGGTCGATTGATCTTCGTCGATCCGGCTCGCGCCCATGAGAATCAGATCGCTCCCTTCCATAAAGCGGAGCGCGGCGGAATCAAAATTCAGGTCATTCTGTTCGGCTTTCGCGGGAATTTCACATCTATCCGAGTAAACAAAAGAGAAGCCGTCGGCGACGATTCTATAAACCAGCGAGCCAGTGTTAGCCGGCGCGGCTTCAACTTGCAGATCGCCAATCCCGAAGCGCGCGCCGGGCGCGATCTCCCTTATGTCCAGATCGGGCGGAATAGCTCCCTGCCCGGGCGAGATTTCAAAGAGGCGCTCAATTGCCAGGCGGGCGCCAACCGGACCGTAAATGACCGTTTTGCCAGCGCGAAGAGGAGAATAGAATGGCAAGCCCTGAATATGATCAAGACGCGCGTCTCCAAGGCAGAACACAGGAGTAGTCCGCTTGTCTTTCGTCGCGCGCGCCATCGCGCCCAAACCCGTTCCGGCGTCGAGGACAAGCCTGTTCCCGCTTCCGGATTGAACTTCCACGCAACTTGTATCGAAACCATATTGAGCGAATTCGGGGCCGGAAACGGGGGCCAAGGCCCTTGTTCCCCAGATTTTTATCCGCATCTCTAGCGTTCCTCGCTCGGTTATTTTGAATCGCGGGACTTAATCGCGGACCGCGGCTTCCGCCATATGGCGTTTTCCGTTTAAAATTGGCCATCGCGCGCGCGACTGGTTCGCCCGGGCGCGAGTTCCCCGTTTGACGGGGCGGGCGCGGTCCGGGCAAAGTCGCGGCTGTCCAAAAACAGCGAACGCCTTCCACTTCCGCTTTCGCGGGGAAAATTCGATCGGAGCGTTTTAAAAAGCCTTTATCAATTTCCACGCGTCTTTCATTAAATTTACAAATCCCGCCTTATGGGCGTAACGGGCGACTTTTTTCCACGCGGGTTCGCTTGTTCCGTCGATGGTAAAGAGATCGCGCATAAATTTGTTGGCGATTTGGGGATAAGTTTCGAACATCCGCTTGTTATGCAAAAATCCGGGAATATTTTTGTAAAGTTTCATTTCGGGCAAAAGGTTTTCCCTCTCAAGCTCGTCATGGTAAGACCAGAGATAGTCGCGGGAAAAATTGTCAGCGTCTTTGGCTCGTATTACGGTGTTCGCCGCGGCCATGCCAGAAAGGATGGCCAAATCCATGCCCCGGACGGTGTAGCCAAGATTCAGGCAAAAGGACGCGGCGTCGCCCGCGATCAAAACTCCGTTGTCGGCCAGTTCCGGCGCGGCGTTATAGCCGCCTTCCGGAATCATATGACCGCCGCGCGCGACTATTTCTCCGCCGGCGATCAGGGGCTTGACGAATGGATGAGCCTTTAACTCTTCCAGAATATTCAGAATGGACAGTCCGGCTTCCTTCGAATCTTTCTGTCCCAAAACCATCCCCAGGGACACGCTGTCCTTGTTGGTGTATAAAAAGCCGCCGCCCATATGGCCGGCGGTGGGATAGCCCAGGAATAGCCACGCGACGCCGTCGGAGCTGACGCATCCGAATCTCTCGTTTATCGTTTCCGCGCCCAGCCGGATGACCTGTTTGGCGCCGGTGGCGTAGTCGAAAGGATCGGGCTTTTTCGCCAGGCCCAGGGATTGGGCTAACCGGGAACCCGCGCCGTCCGCAAGGATTACGACGTCGCATTTAAATGATTCCTTATCCGTCCGCACTCCGGCGACAGTGTCCCCTTCCTTGATCAGGCTGTCCGCGCGCTGGGAGTAGAGAAGCGTCGCGCCGGCTTTTTGAACTTGCTCCGTAAGCCAGACGTCGAAACTTTTTCGCAATACCGTGAATGAGGACGAAGACCAGTCGCCGTCGGCGGGAGGGGTATGGAAATATTCCAGGGTCGAAGCCGCGTCGTCCGTGAGAATGGATAGACATTCTTTGACGACCCGCCTCTGAATCGGCGCGGTCGCCGCGAAATCTGGCGCCAATTTTTTTAATGCATAGCTATAGAGACGTCCTCCGGTCATATTCATTTTGCCGGGAGTATCAGATTTTTCCAGCAACAGGATTTTAAGGCCCGCTCTCGCGGCGACAATGGCCGCGGAGCAACCGGCTATTCCCGCGCCGACGATTATCGCGTCGTAAAC
>CAMWPE010000179.1 GCA_947176055.1 uncultured Desulfovibrio sp. | reverse complement strand
GGTTATATTACCAGAAGCCGGATCTTCCGGCTTTTAACGTTCCAGCAAGCGGCTCGACGGAGAATAGCATGGCATTCGCCGATTTTCAGAAAAAGCAGGTTCAGGGCAAACATCAGGCCGTTGTTCGCGAATATTTTACAAAAATGAACGGCCATTTCATATGCGTCACCGACGATCAGACATTTCTTGCCCTTTTGCGCTCGACCGTCAAAAGTCTGGCTTTGAACAAACAAGGGCTGATGGATCTATATCCTGATCCTACAAAAGTTTTAAAAGTCATCACCGACGACTTTGCCGCGGGTCGGGCGCCGACATTATTTATTGAACGGACATTAAGCGGAACTGGCGACACCAATTTCATGATCAAGCAGTTTCGCGAAAGTTTCCCCGAGCTCCGGATAATCGCCATGACCAGCAACGCTGACAAAGGCCGCTTGATGCTCCTGCATGAGGCCGGCGTGGACAATATTATCGTCAAGCCCATAAGCAGCGTCGATCTCATAGAGAAGATGGCCGCGTCCCTCAAACCGCCGAGTCCCATCAAACAGTTGCTGGACAAGGCGCGGACTTTCATCGTCCGCAACGTCGGTCTGGACGCGTTAAAAATTACCAAAAAGGTGCTCGAGGTAAAGCCCGACAGCGCGGCGGGATATGTTGTCATGGGCGACGCCCTGCGATTGGCCGGAGATCAGGACAAGGCGCAGGCCGCTTACGAAAGGGCGACAAAACAATCCGAAAATTATATGGAGCCTTTGCAAAAGCTTGCGGATCTGGCCAAGGAAAAAAATAATCCGGATATGCAATACGAGTATCTCAAGCGTCTCGACGAGCTTTCGCCCCTTAATAGCCAGCGCAAAATGGAGATGGCCGAATTGCAGATGGCAAGGGGCAACACCGACGCGGCCAAGGAACTCTTCGATGGCGCCATGACCCGCACTTATAAAGACGCCATGCAACAAGTCGCCGCCGTCGCAGAAAAGATCGCCATGTCCCTGCAGGAAACGGATCCTGCCCAGGCCGAAAAATATCTCCGCAAATCCCTCGATCTCAAAGGCGACGATCTGACTATCGATGATCTTTCGACATTTAACCAGCTGGGCATCTCGTTGCGCCGTCAGGGCAAACCCTTCGAAGCCATTAAGGAATATCAGCGCGCCCTGAAGATCGCGCCCAACTCCTCCGAATTGTATTATAACATGGCGATGGCCTACTATGAGCACAAGGACAAGGAGACAGCCGTTCGCTCCATGCTCAAGGCCTTTTCCCTGAATCCCTCGCTCCCCAATACTTCCGCCAATATCGCCTATAATATGGGCCGGGTATTCGCTGGCGGCATTACCAAAGACAAGGCGCAGGGTTGCCTGAAAATCGCGCTGGAATTAAATCCCGATTTTCAGCAGGCGAAGGATTTGCTGGCGCAACTGGTCGCCGAAGCGAACGCGTAAAGCCCGCGGCGACGCGCCGTTTAAATCGCGTAAACACGCGACGCGCGGTTTTGGCTATTGAACTTATTTGACGGCGATTTTTCCCTGCTCTGGCTTCGCGTCTTCCAGCCCTTGCTCCGTTTGCTCCTGGGTATGTCGGCCGGTCTTTTTCTGGGCGCCTTGCTGGAAACTTTCAAATGGACGGATAGGCTAGCCATTCTAGCTATGCCATTGGCCAGGCTGGCTCATTTAAAAGCTCCCTGCGCGGCGTCTTTTTCCCTGGCCTTTGTCTCCCCGCACGCGGCCAATGGTATCCTGGCGGAAAATTACGACTCCGGAAAAATTTCCGGTCGCGAACTGATCGTCGCCAATCTTTTTAATAGTTTGCCCGCTTTTCTCGTTCATCTGCCCTCCGTATTCCTGCTTTTATGGCCGGTTCTGGGCTTCGCGGCTTTTATTTACGCGGCCATTTCCATGTTAGCCGCCTTTTTCCGGCTTTTCGCCTCGATCCTCATTGGCCGTTTCATCCTGGCTCCTCCGGCCGGGAGCGGTAAGAAACTTGACGAGGAACGGAGGTCTTCCGCCCCTCGAAATCCCTGGCGCAAGGCTCTGGATCGCTTTCTGAATAGATTGCCAAAATTGATCGGCTTTACCGTCCCTTTTTATTTCTTAATCCTTTTTCTGGGCCAGTGGGGAGCGTTCGAATATATGGAGCGTTTTCTCGCGGACAGGCTTTATCTGGGAGATCTTGTCAATCCGCGAACGATCAGTATAATCGCCTTGCAACTGCTTGCCGAGATGGGCGCGACGTTGGGCGCGGCCGCGGCTTTGCTGGACACAGCCGGCGTCGGGGCTGACGATATCGTTCTGGCCATGCTGATAGGAAGCGCCCTGGCTGCTCCCATTCGCGCGATACGGCACCAGTTGCCCGCTTACGCCGGTTTTTTCTCGCCCCGGCTCGCTTTGCGCGTGGTCGCGGCCAATCAAACATTGCGTTTGGCGAGCATGATCATCGCGATCGGCGTCTTTGTGATAGCGCGTTGACGGATGACTGTCCGCGATTTCCAGCTATTTCCGGATTCTGGAGGATATATGGCCGGTTTTATGAGTTCCAATGTTTCTCTGACCATTTTCGCTTATGACCAGCCCGCTCCCCTTGACGTAGAGGCCCTTCGCAAGGGCGCTTTCCGGGACGCGGTCGATCCGGATGGCTTAAAATACGGCTGGACGGGATTGGGAGAGCTGCTGGATACGGAGAATTTCTTCCTGGCGCAGTGCGATTCGCGCTTCTCCGGCTTTTCCTGGCGACAGGATTCGCGAAAGATAGCCCAGGCCGTCGTCCGGTTGCAACTTAAGGAAAAAATCCGGGCCGAAGAGCTCGCGGGCGGAAAGGTTGGCGGCAAACGCAAAAAGGAAATGAAAGAAGCTATCGAGGCCAATCTGTTGGCGCAGGCGGAGTTCATTCCTTCGCTCACCGATTGTATCTGGGACGCCGAAAAAGGGCGGCTCTTTATCGCTTCCCAGTCAGAAAATCTGCTGGAAAGAATTTTGAAGAATTTTGATCAAATTATTAAAGGCCAAGGCCAGTTTCTCGCCTCCGAAGTGGATATGGCATCCCTGTTCGCGAAAATTCAGGCCGAGGACGGCGCTGCGGCGGGCGAATTTTCCGTCCAGCCGCTGGGCAGCGCCCGTCTTGTCTCCATGGGTCTCGAGGAAAAGAGCGCCGTGACCGCCGAAAATAATAGCGAGGCCGTGTCTCGCGCTCTCAACCAGGGCATGAACATATCGAAAATGGGTCTAATCGCTACTCGCGGGGAGGAAGAGATTACTTTCACCCTCGCGGACGATCTCAAAGTCTCCAAATTAAAATTGCCAAAGCCCGAAAAAGGCGCGGACGAGGAAGCGACTTTTCTGATTAACGCCGACATATGCGCGAAAGTCGACGCCATTATCGAAACTCTGACCCGCGCCTAATCGCGGAATAAGCCGGATTCTTATTTATAATGTTAAGACCGATAATTGAAATTGACGAAGAAAAATGCGACGGATGCGGCCAGTGCATCCTCGACTGCGCGGAGGGCGCGCTGAAAATTGTCGACGGCAAGGCGAAGCTGGTCAGCGAGGTCTATTGCGACGGGCTGGGCGCCTGTCTGAATTGCCCCCGCGGCGCCCTGCGCCTGGAAATGAAAGAAGCGCCGCCGTTCGATGAAATAGCCGCGTTAGCCGCGAAAGCTAAAGAAGAGAAAAAAGCGGCGGGGACGAAGATTTTGCCTATGGCTGGAGCGAAACCGGCGCAAGGCAAAAAACTCGACGGGAATCTGCGAAGCTGGCCTTTGCAATTAGCACTCGTTCAGCCAAACGCGGGGTACCTGAGGAACGCCGACATCGTCCTCGCGGCCCATTGCTCCGCATTCGCCCTGCCCAATGTCCAGGATGTTCTCCAGGGCAAAATCCCGATTATCGCCTGTCCAAAACTGGAGGACGCGGGCAGGCTCGTTGACAGATTAGCGGCGATTCTCGAAAACAACGAGATAAAATCTCTTACCATCCTGCGAATGAGCGTGCCCTGTTGCGGAGGACTGGAGAGAATCGCGAATCTGGCTATTGAAAAGGCGGGATCGAAACTCAAGCCCGAAACAATTATCGTCCAGATTTAAAATAAAAATGTTGTCTCGCGCTTGACAGGGGCGGAAGCTCAACATATATTGATTGCGTCGCGGGAATAACTCAGTGGTAGAGTGCAACCTTGCCAAGGTTGAAGTCGCGGGTTCAAGTCCCGTTTCCCGCTCCAGAATTTTGCAAACGGCGCGAGCCAGCCTTATCTGCTTTTAGGGAATTTAATAGGCGGCCGCGCGCTAATTATATTTCAAAATAATTTCCTGGCGGCTCGCGCCGGGATTTATATTTTGAAAACGCGGCGACATGGCCAAGTGGTAAGGCAGAGGCCTGCAAAGCCTTTATCTCCAGTTCGAGTCTGGATGTCGCCTCCAGAAGGCGCGGGAATAACTCAGTGGTAGAGTGCAACCTTGCCAAGGTTGAAGTCGCGGGTTCAAGTCCCGTTTCCCGCTCCATCGTATATTTATTAAGATGCGTTTGAAATTATCTTTTAGCGGCGACGCAAATTCGCCTTGAGATAATTTCGCGGACGTCTATGCGCGACAAAGTCGCCATGGCGCGGGCTATTTTCTAGCGTCCGAGCCGTCTCGCCAGCGCGCGGGAGTAACTCAGTGGTAGAGTGTCAGCTTCCCAAGCTGAAGGTCGCGGGTTCAAGTCCCGTTTCCCGCTCCAGTATCCTCAAGGGGTTATGGCCAATTTTGGTTATAACCCCAAAATCCCCCGCCTACATCCCAACTTTTAAAGCTGATTTTTTTATTTAATCTTTCCCGCGAATATATCTGTGAAGCCGCATGAAAAATGAGAATCTCCCGCACGGAAAATGAGAACGGGCCTGTGCAAAATTTTCGCTTTGGCACGTTTTTTTATTAGAGTTTTAGACTGGATTTACGGCTGATAAAATTCAGCCATTAAGATGCCTTTGCCAGTACTCTTCCGCAAGGGCGACGCGTTCCGCCGGTTGCGATTCTTTTCCCGCTCCTTTCTCCATAAACCACCTTTTCACGACACTCTCATATAACCGCCAAACCTGT
>CAMWPE010000178.1 GCA_947176055.1 uncultured Desulfovibrio sp. | reverse complement strand
AACTGGGCTAAAAATATGGCTAAAATGGGTCTCACGCGCCAGCGCTAAAAATCGATGGAGAGATAGTCAGCTCCACATTGTTGCGGGATTTGATAAAGCGCGGGGACATGGCGCGCGCGACCGCTCTTCTTGGCCGCTATTACCGCTTAAGCGGGACAGTGGGCCATGGCTTCGCCAGAGGCGGAACGCTGGGTTTTCCCACGGCTAATCTTGAGGGAGCGATAACCCTGTATCCGGGACGCGGGGTTTACGCCACATTCGCTTCCTGGGACGATGTCCGGGTTCCCGCTGTGACCAATATCGGAACAAATCCAACTTTTTCCGGAGACCGGACAACAATCGAAACTTTCTTTCTGGATTCTTCCGCCGACGTGTACGGCAAGCCCCTTTCCATCGACTTTGTCCGGCGGATCCGCTCCGAACGGCGTTTTTCCGGCGCGGACGAATTAAAGACCCAAATCGCCCAAGATGTCGGCGAAGCGACCAAAATCCTCGCCGAAGTTTCGCCGCCCGCTTAATGTCAACCGGAATAATCTCTTCCCTGAAAATTACGGATTTGAGTCCCGACGGTCGCGGGGTGGGCTTCTATCGCTCAGGCGCCCGCGGCCGCGGTATGCCGGTCTTCGTCGCGGGCGCCCTGCCCGGCCAGACTGTCGCCTGCCAGGTCCTGAAGAATAAGAAAACTTTTATCGAGGGACGCGTCGCCGCTATCGAAATCCAGCGCGACGACCTGGCGCGACCAACCTGCGAGCATGAGGCGGAATGCGGCGGCTGTCCACTGCGTTCCATCCCCTACCCCGAACAGCTTCGCTGGAAAGAAAAACTCGCCCGCGACGCGTTGATTCGCATTGGCAAATTTACTGAAGAAGCCTTGAGCGCGGTCTGGCGTCCGATCTCCCCATCCCCGCTCATCGAGGGTTTCCGGAATAAAATCGAACTCGCGTTCGGCGCCGACGAAAATGGAGCCTCAATCCCCGGCTTCCGCAAAACCGCGTCTCGCGAAACAACGCCCGTAGAGCGCTGCCCCCTGGTCGACGACGACGCGAACAAAATCATCGCCGCGATTCGCGACGGCGCGGTTAAAACGAATCTTCCAGCCAGCTTTTGGCGTTTTCTGATCCTGCGGCGCGGCTTTCCGCCAGGCGCCGACGAGCCAGCGTGGATCGCTGTCCTGAAGACCGCGAAAGGGGGGCGACGCGAGCGGGGGATAATAAAAGGCTTCGCGGCGGAACTTTTTGCCCGCGCTCCCAAACTCGCCGCTTTCGTCCATGAAGAGGGTTCGAACAATCGTCTGCACTCGCTTTCGGGCGAGCGCGTGCTCTGTCTGAACAGGGGCCTGGAAAACAGACCGGAAAACGCGCTTTTTGAGGCGCCTCTCGGCGGCCGGAGATTCCAGCTGGACGTTTCGTCGTTTTTTCAGGTTAACGACGGCTCCGCCGAAAATCTGGCCAAAATCGCGCTGGAATTTAACGGTTCCGGCAAAGGCGGATTTTTACTGGATCTCTATTGCGGCGCGGGCGCGCCGGGTTTGCTACTCGCTTCCGGTTACGACTCCGCGCTGGGCGTCGACCTCAATCCCGCGAGTATTAAACTGGCTAAATATAACGCCGGGAAGCTAAACGCCGTCTTTCGCGCCGGGGATGTCGGAAAGGTCCTGAATAAAATCCTGGATCGCTCTCCTCGAACCGTATTGCTCGATCCGCCGCGCGCCGGTCTGGATCCCCGCGCTCTCGCGACCGTCATTAAGGCTAATCCGGAGAAGATAATTTATATCTCCTGCGACGCGGCGACCTTCGCTAGGGACGCGAAAAATTTACGCGGAAGGTTCGAACCCGTCTCCCTCGCCTCCGTAGATATGTTTCCGCATACCCCTAAACTCGAACTGGCCAGCCTCTGGACTAGAAAATCATGACCGACGCTCCTAAATCCGATTGCGCCCCCTCTTCCGCCGGTTCCCCGGCCGCGTATCGGGACACATCAAGAATAATCGCCTTCTACGACTGGTTATACGGCCGCTGGGAACGGCCGCAAACAGAACGGGGCATTGGCGTGGCCCTGATCTGGGTCTATCTGGCCGCTTTGCTGGCTGTGGAATTGCGGCGGCAGGGTCTCTGGCCAGTCTGGCTCCCGCCGATTCCCGCCACCCACTATTTTTCCATTCAGCTGGCTTTTACCCTTATCCTCGGCCTGGAAGTATTGAGCCTGATCTTCATCCTCCCGGCCTCGCTCTCCAAAAGCATAGGCAAACAGCTGGAGATTCTCACGCTAATTCTTCTTCGCAACGCTTTCAAGGAACTCTCCCTGTTGCCCGAGCCAGTATCCGTCGACATGAACGACCTCGGCTCCATTTTTAATATAATGGCTTCGGGCGTAGGCTCCTTGTTCGTCTTTATGGCCCTCGGCTTTTACAGGCGCATATCGAGACGGATAAGCTTCATGCGCGATCCCGGACGCATCGCCAAATACGTCAGGGCTAAAAAAATCCTCTCACTGACTCTTCTCGCGATGTTCGCGGGCATAGCGATCCGCGATTTCATCCTGATGTTCCTGGGCGAGGAGGCGGCCTTTTTCGAAACAATTTACACCGTGCTTATCTTCGCGGATATAGCCATGGCTCTTATCGCGCAACGTTTCATGCCATGCTATTACGCCGTTTTCCGTAATTCCGGCTTCGTCATTGGCACGCTTATGATGCGTCTGGCCCTTTCCGCGCCCGCCATTCTCTCGTCTTGCCTCGCGGTGTTCGCGGCGGTTTACGTCGTAGCCCTGGCCTGGGGCACAAACTTCTTTACGCCCGATTCAAACGAGTCCGGCTGGGAGAGACGCTAGACTTTGCTCCGCGAATGGCGGGATAATTTTTCGCGAATCGCTATTTGCCCTTGTAAGCGATATTCTTTAACACTCCAGTAAGATCCCGCACTCCGTGCGCCCTGCAACCCAGGTAATACTGGACAAATTCGGCGTGCGTTACGCTGGCTCCAAAGCAAGGATATTTTCTGTCCGCGGACGCGAATCCTAGATTGAACATCCTGCCTATCGCCGGATGGATAGGCAACAGGAAATCGCCTTGGGGATGCTCGTACGCGGCCAGAGAGGACGGCGGTAGGGGGGGCAGTCCCAGAATCTTCAAGATGGAATTGGCGACATGCGAAAGCAGAACGCTTCCGGGATGATTGACGGTGAGAAAAAGTTGCTCCTCGCGCCAGCGATCTTCAATTATGGACGTATATTTAATTGGAGTAAAAATCTCTTTGCGCTTTTCGCGTTCCATTGACTCGGCGATCAAGCCTTCGACATCGCCCAGTATTTTCGGATCGCCGCGCGAATAAAGCATCTGCGCCGCTTCCGGCGACAAGCCGCGCGCCAGCAAATCCTCGAGCGCGCTGTCCTCGAACTCGATGACCCCTGTTTTGTCAGTCCAGAAAGGCCAATAACCTTTGAAAAACAAGTTTGGAATACACAGGACGCGCGCTTTGTCCGGCGCCCGCGCTAAAAGGCTTTCGCTCGAAACTTCTCCCCAATCCTCGCCCAGCCATTGATAAAGAAAAAGCCCGGCTTCTTCCAGCTCGCGGGCAGGGATTTTTTCCCGGATATAATTGGTGTAAAGCCGCGCGTCGAAAAGCCTGTCAAAGTCGGGAGACAGACGCAAAAGGGGAAGCAAGGCTTCCCCCTGACAATTGGCGTAAATTACGCAAAGATCTTTGGCCACCGGGACGGTCTCCGCGTCGGCGAAATATTCAAGATCGCTCCGCGCGACAATGATTTACCGGTCATGACGTCGTCCGCGCCGCACCGTCACAGGGTCGCCGCCTCCTCGACTGTCTCGTAAGCCTCGAGAATATCCCCTTCCTTGATATCGTTATAATTTTCCAGACCTATGCCGCATTCATTGCCCTTGACCACTTCCCTGGCGTCGTCCTTGAAGCGCTTCAAGGATGCGATCTTGCCCGTGTAGATGACAATTCCGTCACGGAGGAGACGGGCGTTCGCATTCCGGACCATTTTGCCTTCCAGAACGTATGAACCGGCCACCGCGCCAATCTTGGGCAGATGATAGACTTTCCGCACTTCGGCCTGACCCAGATCCACCTCTTTTTGCACGGGAGCCAGGAGACCGGCCATGGCGCTTTTTACGTCATCCACCAATTTGTAGATGATGTCGTAATAACGCACGTCCACGTTTTCTTTTTCGGCGATGTCTTTTATGCGGGCGGCGGGCCGGACGTTAAAGCCAATAACGATGGCCTTGGACGCGGAGGCGAGCATGATGTCTGTCTCGCTGATGGCGCCGGTGCCTCCATGCACGACGTTTATCTTGACTTTATCCGTATTTTCTTTCTTCAGAGCTTCGGAGATGGCCTCCAAACTGCCCTGAACGTCCGCTTTAAGCACCAGATTGAGCGTCAATATATCCTGATCCCCGAGTTTGGTCAGGAAATTCTCGAGCGTAACGCGCGTGCTCGCCGCGAGCGTCTTTTCCCTCTCTATCTTGGAGCGATAATCGGCTATCTTTCTGGCCATTTTTTCGTCGGCGACTACCTGAAACTCTTCGCCGGCCACAGGCACGCCCTCGAAGCCCAGGACTTCGACAGGCATCGATGGCCCCGCCTCCTTAACTTTTTTGCCTTGATCATTGTTCATGGCGCGAACGCGTCCGGCGAAAGTTCCGCATACGAAATTGTCGCCGGGACGCAGGACGCCTTCTTGCACCAGCACAGTGGCGATGGGTCCGCGACCCTTGTCCAGCCTCGCCTCGACGATATGCCCGCGGGCGGGTTTGTCGGGATTCGCTTTAAGATCCATTATTTCCGACTGCAAAGCTACCAGCTCCAGCAACTCGTCGAGTCCCTCTCTCGTTTTCGCCGACACTTTCGCTACAATCGTGTCTCCGCCCCAATCCTCTGGTTGCAATCCGAGTTCGGACAATTCGCGCAACACCCTGTCCGGATCGGCGCCAGGCTTGTCCATTTTGTTGACCGCCACCATAATCGGCACATTGGCGGCTCGCGAATGGTTGATCGCCTCCCGCGTTTGATCCATTACGCCGTCGTCGGCGGCGACCACGAGAATTACAAGATCCGTGATCTGC
>CAMWPE010000177.1 GCA_947176055.1 uncultured Desulfovibrio sp. | reverse complement strand
ATTATCGAGGATGGGGAGGTGACCGCGGTGACGGTCGATATGGGCGAGCCAATCCTCGCGCCGGCGGCCATTCCCATGATCTTGCCGGGCGACAAGGATCGTTGCGTAGGCGAGACAATCGAACTGGACGGCGAAACTTTCCAGGTTACGGCGGTTTCCATAGGCAATCCGCACGCCGTGATCTTCATGGATAATATCGAAGCGCTCGATTTGCCCGCCGTCGGCCCCAAATTCGAAAACTGGCCAATCTTTCCCCAGAAAGTAAACACGGAATTTGTCGAAGTCCTCTCGCGGACGCGGATCCGCATGCGCGTCTGGGAACGAGGCGCCGGCGAAACTCTCGCTTGCGGCACCGGAGCCTGCGCGGCGGCCGTAGCCTGCATGCTCAACGGTCTCACGGATCGGGAGATCGCCATCGAGGCCCGCGGCGGCGTCCTCTCCGTAAAATGGGACGAAAACGATAACCATGTCTATATGGCCGGCCCGGCGGTCACGGTCTTCGAAGGCGAATATTTTTATTGACATCCGGATAAATTGACGCGCGAGGCCTTTTCTTTGACGCGCGGCCGCCGCGCTACATTTTCCGGACATTAAACGGGAGCGGGAATGATCACTGTCAACGAGAATTTTCTGAAACTGGAATCCAATTATCTCTTCGCGGAAATAGAGCGCAAGGTCGCGGAATACAAGGAACGGCATCCGGACAAGCGCGTCATCAGCCTGGGCATAGGCGACGTCACGCGGCCGCTGGTTCCCGCCGTGCTGGAAGCCCTGCGCGAAGCCATAGACGACATGGGCGACGCCGCGAGGTTCAAGGGCTACGGCCCCTACGGCGGCTATTCTTTCCTTCGCGATCCCATAATGGAATACGATTATCGCGCGCGGGGCATCGACATGGCCCCGGACGAGATTTTCGTCAGCGACGGCGCGAAATCGGACGTGGCCAATTTTCAGGAACTGTTCGCGCGCGACAGTATAGTCGCCGTCACCGATCCCGTCTATCCGGTGTATGTGGATTCCAATGTGCTCGCCGGTCGCGGAGGCGAAAAAGTCGACGGCCAGTGGTCGCGCATAGTTTATATGCCCTGCGACAAGGCCAATAATTTCGTTCCGGCCTTTCCCGCGAAGCGTCCGGACATGATTTACCTCTGCTATCCCAACAATCCCACTGGCACGACGCTGACCCGCGCCCAGCTTCAGGGCTGGGTCGATTACGCCAGGCGGGAAGGTTGCGTCATCCTCTACGATTCGGCCTACGAAGCTTACATCCGTACTCCGGATATCCCCCATAGCATTTATGAGCTGGAAGGCGCGAGGGAAGTCGCCGTCGAATTTCGCAGTTTTTCCAAGACGGCCGGCTTTACCGGCCTGCGTTGCGCCTACGTCGCGGTGCCAAAAAGCCTGAAAATCAGCGACGGCAAGGGCGGCTATGTCGACGCCAATCATTGCTGGTTCCGGCGGCAGGCGACGAAATACAATGGTTGCCCCTATATTGTGCAGAGAGCGGCCGCGGCTACATATACGGAAAAGGGCAGGCGCGAAGTTCTCGACGTGATCGCCGGTTATCAGGCCAACGCGGATCTGTTGGCGGAAGCCATGCGCTCCCTGGGTCTGGAAGTATTCGGCGGCGTGGACGCGCCTTATTTATGGGTAAAAACGCCCATGAAGTCTTGGGATTTCTTTGATTTACTGCTGAACAAGGCGGCTCTTGTATGCACTCCTGGCGCTGGATTTGGCAAGAGCGGCGAAGGCTACGCGCGACTGACGGCTTTTGGCTCGCCGGCGGACACCCGCGAGGCGATAGCGAGGATTACGGATTTGGCGAAGGATTTTTAAGGGCGGAGCAGGCCGGGAAAAGGCGCCGGATTATCTAGCATATTTCGCTTGAAATTACCCCTTAACGGCGAAATAAATTCGCCTGGGGATAATTTCGCGGGCGTCCAGGCGCGCTCCGCTTCGCGCGGCAAAGTCGCCATAGCGCGTTTGCTTTATTCAATCGCGACGCGCTATATTGCCATAAGCCGAAAAATTTTTATCATATAAAACTCATAGTGTCGTCGCGGCGCGGGAATGCGCCGCCAAACGTAAACAGGGAAAAATTTATGAGCGCTACGAAAGAAGTGGATAAAAAGGTCGAAAAGGTTCGCGCCGCCCAAAAGATTTACGCGAACTTTACGCAGGAACAGGTGGACAAAATATTTCAGCGCGCCGCGGCCGCGGCCACGGCCAAAAGGATAGAGCTTGCCAAGATGGCCGCCGAGGAAACCGGTATGGGCGTGCTGGAGGACAAGGTTATCAAAAATCATTTCGCCTCCGAATATATTTATAACCAGTACAAGGACAGCAAAACCTGCGGCGTCATCGAGGAAGACGAAGTGGCCGGTTTCCGGAAGATCGCGGATCCGGTGGGTCTGATCGCGGGCATAGTGCCTACGACCAACCCCACTTCGACGGCGATCTTCAAGGCTTTGCTCGCGTTGAAAACGCGCAACGGCATAATTTTTTCGCCGCATCCCCGCGCGGCCAAAAGCACGAAAGCGGCAGCGGACATTATAATGAAGGCGGCGGTCGAGGCCGGCGCGCCGGAAGGTCTCATCGATTGCATTGAGGAACCCACTCCGGAATTGAGCCAGCATTTAATGAGCCATAAGGATATGAATTTGATCCTGGCCACGGGCGGTCCTGGCATGGTTCACGCGGCTTACAGCTCCGGCACCCCGGCCATCGGCGTGGGCGCGGGCAACACCCCCGTGGTCATCGACAATACCGCCGACGTAAAAATGGCCGTAAATTCGATTCTCTTGAGCAAGACTTTCGATAACGGCATGATCTGCGCCTCCGAGCAGACGGTAATCGCCGAGGACGGCGTAGCCGACGCGGTCAAGGCCGAATTTGAAAATCGCGGCGCGAAGTTTCTCAACGAGGAACAGGCCGAAGCCTTGGCCAAAGTCATGTTCCCGAAGGGCGTCCCCGGCCCGCTGAACGCGGACATTGTGGGTCAGCCCGCGGCGAAGATAGCGGCCATGGCCGGGATCGACGTGCCGGCGGAAACCAAGGTTCTGCTGGCGGAGCGGAAGGAAGTCGCGGCCAACGATCCATTCGCCCACGAAAAACTCTCGCCCATCCTGGGCTTTTATCGGGCGCATACTTTCCCGAAGGCCGTAAAAATGGCCCAGGAGCTGGTCGAGCTGGGCGGAGCCGGTCATACGTCTGTCCTCTATACCAGCGAGAGCAACAAAAAGCACATCAAGGCTTTCGAGGACACGCTGACCACCGGTCGCGCTCTTGTGAATATGCCGGCCGCGCAGGGCGCCATCGGCGACGTGTACAATTTCCATGTGCCGCCGTCCCTGACCCTTGGTTGCGGCAGCTGGGGCGGCAACTCCGTCAGCGAAAACATAGGCGTGAAGCATCTCATGAATGTCAAGACTCTGGCGGATCGCCGCGAGAATATGTTGTGGTTCCGCGTGCCCTCGAAGATTTATTTTAAACTGGGAGCCCTCGTCCCGGCCCTGAAAGATTTTTCGGATCGCAAGCGGGCTGTCATCGTCACCGACAAGACGATGGAAAAGCTGGGTCATGTTCGCAAGGTGACGGACGCGCTGGAGAACATGGGCGTCGAAGTCCGCGTGTTTTCGGACGTGAAGCCCGATCCGGACATCGATACGGCGCGCAAGGCGCTGGAGATGGTCAATTCCTTCCAGCCGGATATGTTTATCGCGCTGGGGGGAGGCTCGCCCATGGACGCGGCCAAAATTATCTGGCTTTTGTACGAAAAGCCGGAGACGCGCTTCGAAGACATAGCCCTGCGCTTTATGGATATCCGCAAGCGCGTGGTGTCTTTCCCCGAGCTGGGCAAAAAAGCCGTCATGGTGGCCATCCCGACCACGTCCGGCACCGGCTCTGAGGTCACGCCTTTCGCGGTTATCACCGACAGCAAGACTGGCGTAAAATATCCCGTGGCCGATTACGCGCTGACTCCGGACATGGCCATCGTCGATCCGGAATTCGTCATGGATCTGCCGCCGTCGCTGATCGCCAACGCCGGTCTCGACGTGCTCACCCACGCCATAGAGGCCTACACTTCGACCATGGCGACCAACTTCGCCGACGGCCAGGCCATGGAGGCCATCCGGTTGATCTTCAAATACCTGCGCCGCTCCTATCAGGGCGGCGAGGATCGGCTCATTCCCCGCGAAAAGGTGCATTACGCGGCTACGATGGCCGGCATGGCTTTCGCCAACGCTTTTCTGGGGATATCGCATTCGCTGGCCCATACCCTGGGCTCCTATTTCCATTTGCCCCACGGTCTGGCCAACGCGATTATGCTGTCCTATGTGATCGAATATAACGCGACGGACACGCCGACGAAACAGGGAATGTTGCCGCAGTATAAATATCCCTGGGTCAAGGGCCGCTACGCCCGCATAGCGGATATGTTGCACCTGGCCGACGACATTCAGGGCGACGACGCGGAGGCGAGGGCGAAAAAGACGGCGCGCCTGGTGCGAGCCATCGAATCCCTGAAAGCGGATCTGGGCATTCCCAAATCCCTGAAGGACGCGGGCATAGCGGAAGCCGATTTCCTCGAGAAGCTGGACGAAATGTCCGAAAAGGCCTTCGATGATCAGTGCACGGTCTCCAATCCGCGCTATCCGCTAATTTCGGAACTGAAGGAGCTGTACCGGAAGGCTTATTACGGCGAACCTCTCAAGGCGCTGGAGGAAAATCAGCGGAACTAAAATAGTAGTCGCGTCGGAGCGAGCGCCGACGCGGTAAATCAACAGCCGGAATTTCCGGAAATTTCGCCAGTTTCCGGAGATTCCGGTCTTCTATTTAATCTTTTTTACAATCTTCAGAATATGTGTCGCGCCCGCTTTTCAAGACATTATTGGCGCGTTTCGCCGGGACGGAGAAAGTTATTAAATATAAACAGGTAATTTCCATCTTTTTTGGCAAGCGATTGGTCAAATTTTTAACATACCGAATTTATTTATGTTTTTATATAAACCTGCGAATCGCTCGCAACCGTTGCCAGCGGCGGGTTTGCGGACGAAGAGAGCTAAAATTTTCATTTTTTTTGTTAACTATTCTTAAAAAATCGCGTCGCTTGCAAATCGCGGCCCTCAAACCCTTGCCAGAAGCCTA